>CANIBB010000083.1:0-5206 GCA_947465575.1 Actinomycetota bacterium
ATCTTTTTTAGCGCCGCTTCGGTAAATGTTCCCTTTGGGCCGAGATATGCATATGTACTCACTTGCTAATGATACCCGAGCACCTTGCGTGCAAATGACGGATTATTTGTAATCAAAACCTCAACGCCATTATCTGAACAAAAACGCATATCGTCAGCGTCATCAACGGTCCAAACAAAGAGTTTCCTATGGTCCTGGGTCAGTTCTGGCTTTGAGCGAAGAAACTCCACGCTCGGGCCTAAATACTGAGCCGATGTGAATCGGCGCATAGGGCCATTGAACCGATCCTCTAAAAGGGCAACCGTTGGTTGAAGCGGATCGATCTTTCGAATATTTTCGATGGCAAGCCATGAAAACGACATGATTGTTATCGTCGCCGCTAATGGTGCCTCTTTAATGAGTTGCATTACTTTCTTTTCAACTGCACTTCCTGTCGGCACTGGATGTTTAGTTTCAATCGCCAGCTCTTTATTGTTATCTTGAGCTAGCTCAAGCAGCTCTTCTAATAAAATCGCCTCTGGGTAGTGGCGTTTAATCTCGGTGTAATCCATTTCGGCAATTCGCCCTGAATAACTCGCAATCCGCTTCATATCGGCGTCGTGCCAGAGGAGTAACTGGTTATCTTTTGTGATTCGAACATCACATTCAAAGCCATCTGACCCAACATCGAGGGCCCCTTTGTATGCACGCATGGTCATCTCGGGAAAATCAATGGAGGCTCCGCGGTGCGCATAAATCTTCATGATTAAAGATTAACAGGCGTTAGGCTTACCTCTTATGGGCGGCTTTTTCTTTGACAGCAGTGCGCGCTCAGCGCTGGGATTAGTGCGTAGCGGCAATGAGGACTCAGCTTTTGTTTCAGGGCGCCTAGTGGCCGTTGCCGATGGAATGGGTGGGCATGCTGGTGGAGAAATCGCATCAAGAATTGCGATTAGAACTCTCCAATCACTTACTCCAATTCTCACCGATATAACTCTTGACCCGGATTCAACTGAGGATTTACTTCTTAACTCACTTCACACAATCGACTCTGAAATTGGAGAGTATGCAAGTGAGGCTGTAGAAGTTCGCGGCATGGGAACAACATTGACATCCATTTTACTTCACAACGATAGCGTTGCCCTATTACATGTTGGTGACTCTCGCTGTTATCGTCTGCGAGCAAATACATTTGAGCAGTTAAGCAATGACCACACAGTTGTTCAAGAACTCTTAAGTCAAGGTGCAATAACAGCAACCGAAGCCCTCGAGCATCCTCAACGATCTGTTTTAACTCAAGCACTCATGGGTGATGGAAATATAGTTCCCCTCTTACAAATTTTTGAGGCAAAAGAAGGTGACCGCTACCTGCTCTGCAGTGATGGTTTATCGAGTGTTTTGACCGAGAAGGAGATAAAGGTTTTTCTTAAGAAAAGCAGTAAAGAAGATGCGATTAAAGCTCTCGTCGATGCCACATATATTCAGGGCGCCCCTGATAACGTCACCGTTGTTATTTCAGATATCACTCGTGAAGAAGTCAAGGCCGATGAAGTTTTGGGGGCCGCGCTGTGATCAACTCTCTATTGGGCGGCCGTTACAAACTGGGTGAGATGATCGGCACTGGAGGAATGGCCGATGTCTATGTCGCCGAAGACACACGTCTTGCCCGTCAAGTTGCAGTAAAGGTTTTGCGAAGTGATTTAGCTCGAGATCCATCTTTTGTTGCGCGCTTTAGAAAAGAGGCGTTCGCCGCTGCTGGTTTAAATCATCCAGGTATTGTCGCCGTTTATGACTCAGGTGAAGAGCCTGCACCGTACATTGTTATGGAGCTCGTCTCTGGACACACTTTGCGAGAATTGATTCATAAGGGTGAGAGAGTTCCATTAAAACGCGCCCTTGAAATTGGTGAAGGAATTTTGGCCGCCCTTGAATATTCACATGAGCGCGGCATTGTTCACCGTGACATAAAACCTGCAAACATCATGATTACCGATCAAGGCGATGTCAAGGTTATGGACTTCGGAATCGCCCGGGCTTTGGCCGATCTTGGCGCCACATTAACTAGTACGTGGAACATTGTTGGTACAGCACAATACTTATCTCCAGAGCAAGCACTCGGAGAAGTTGCAGATCTGCGCAGTGATATCTATTCGGCTGGCTGTTTGCTTTATGAATTACTAACTGGCAAGCCGCCATTTACTGGAGAGACGCCGGTGTCGATTGCATACCAACATGTCTCTGGTGTACTGATTTCTCCTAGTGATCTTGTGCCAGATCTGCCTGCAGGTATTGATGTCATCGCTAGCGTGGCATTGGCCAAGAAGCCAGAGGATAGATATCAATCCGCTGGGCTTATGCTCGATGATTTATACAAGATTGCCGCTGGTCAGGTTCTAACAACAAAGATTCCGAGAGCGAAGATTTCACGCAGGAAAGTTTTAATCACAGCTCTTTCATCTCTGGTTGCGATAGCAACTATTGGTGCAGCACTCCTCTTGACCCGTCCTTCGACAGATGTAACTACCTTCCCGCAGATTCCAAATGTTGTTGGTCTATCTCAAGCCGACGCCCAGGCGATGTTGTCGGATTATGTTGTCACTATTGCTCGCGCCCATGATGCTCGAATTCCCAAAGATCGTGTAGCAAGTCAGATTCCTCTTGCAACAACAAAGGCTCAAAAGGGTTCGGGTGTTGTATTAACTATTTCTGATGGTCCGGGGGATGCAATTGTTCCAGTTGATTTAATTGGAATGTCCTTAGTTGATGCCCGAGCTGCATTATCTGCAGTTGGTTTATTGGTTGCTCAAACAGAGGCGGTTCCATCGGATGAACCGCTAGGTACTGTTTTGAAAGTTACACCTGAGGTTGGTTCAAACATTACCGCTGGTAGCGGAGTTATTTTGCAGATTGCAAGCGGACAAGTAGAGGTTCCAGAGCTCATAGGTGTTGATGCAATCCAAGCAAAAACTATTCTTGTACAAGTGGGTTTCTTGGTAAATGAGATTGAGGCCTACGATGCCACCTTGCCGGTCGGTATTGTTATTCGACAGGCCCCTGATGCCGGTACAACACAAACAATCGGTAAGTCAGTAACAATTACAATTAATATAGCGCCTTAATTCTTACTTCCAACAACTGGTGAAAGGCCAACTGCTTTTTCGCGGGCGCTTTTATCTCCGCACTCGAATAGCCAGTTAGCCAGCATCGCATGTCCGTGTTCTGTTAAAACAGATTCGGGATGAAACTGCACGCCCTCTATCGGCAAGCTCTTGTGGCGCATCGACATAACTATTCCTGAATCAGTTGTACTTGTAATCTCAAGATCATCCCCGACTGTCTCACTCTCTACGCATAAGGAGTGGTAACGCGTTGCGGTAAATGGCGATGGTAGGCCCGCTAAGACGCCTTGGCCTTTATGATGAACAAGGGATGTTTTACCGTGAAGCAGTTCGGGCGCTCTAGAAACACGTGCTCCGAATGCGACACCTATAGCTTGATGGCCAAGGCACACTCCAAATAAAGGAATTCTTTTTTCTGCGCAGTATTTAATCATTGCAACACTGACGCCTGCTTTTTCTGGGGTTCCAGGTCCGGGAGAGATAAGTACCCCGTCGAAATTGCTAGCCTCTTCGGCCTCCACCGCATCGTTGCGAACGACGGTGCATTCAGCCCCTAACTGCCCTAAGTACTGCACCAGGTTAAAGACAAAGGAGTCGTAGTTATCGATAACGAGGATCTTTGTTGCCATAGGAGCATTCTTACTCATGGTGTATCTTTCATGTATGCCTAAATCAAAGCTCCGTAAGAAGGTCATCGAAAAACACACCCATGAGGCACAGGTTGTTGTCGATGCCCCACACGCACCAGAGGAGAGCCCCGCATGGCTGGCTCCGACGATGGTCGCGGGCTTCTTGGTAGGCCTTTTCTGGATCGTGACCTTCTATGTCACCCAGACTAAGTATCCGATCCCTGGTATCGGCGCTTGGAACATGATTATCGGCTTTAGCTTTATTGGTGTGGGCTTCTCGCTTGCAACCCGCTGGCGTTAACCCTAGATAATTACAGCGGTGTAACTCTCTCCACATTGTGGATAGGTGCTGTGGATAAGTTTTAGCCTCTCTTTAATACTAGCTGGGCGCTAATTAAGCCGCCGATCAATCCCCCAAGGTGGGCCTTCCAATCAACACCACCAAGTGCGAAGCCAATTGCAAAGTTAATTCCGATAATTACATAGATTGAGCGAACATCTGCACCGATTTTATTTCCAACAGTGACCATCGCCCCAAATAAACCAAAGATTGCTCCCGATGCTCCAACTGAATAACTTGAAGCCGAAGCAAAGTACGTCGATGCCAATGAACCAGTTAGAAGTGATGAGAAGAAGATAATAAGGATTTTGTTTTTACCAAAGGCTGCCTCAAGTGGGTTTCCTAAAATCATGAGCGCGTACATATTAAAACCAAGATGTAACAAGCCTGCATGAGTGAGGGCGACTGTAAATAATCGATACCACTCGTTGGTTGCCTTTAAATAATCAAAGTTCGGTAAAACTAAATGCATTTCAATTGATGGAACAACCATTTGCAGCAGATATGCACCGCAGATAACTGCGATTAACGAATATGTTGCTGAACGTTTAAGCAATGGTGATGCTGTTGATCGTAATGTCAGTTGCTGGCTTATCTTGTGCGCCGGTCTTGGCTTTTCCAATGGCATCTACTACTGCCTGGCTAGCCGAATCCTTAACTTCACCAAAGATTGAGTGCTTACGGTTTAACCATGTTGTTGGTGCAGTTGTAATGAAGAACTGTGAACCATTAGTTCCTGGTCCGGAATTTGCCATTGCAAGGATGTAAGGGCGATCAAAAACTAACTCTCCGTGAAATTCATCTGCGAAGCGGTAGCCAGGACCACCCGTGCCTTTACCAAGTGGATCTCCACCCTGAATCATGAAACCGTCGATGACGCGGTGGAAAATAGTTCCGTCATACAAATTGGCATTTGTTTTTTCGCCAGTGTTGGGGTTGGTCCACTCTTTGGCACCAGTTGCTAGCTCAACAAAGTTAGCAACAGTCTTTGGTGCATGGTTTGGAAATAGTTCAACGACAATGTCGCCGAGTGATGTGTGAAGGGTTGCTGTTGTCATGTGGAGACCAGGGGAATCGAACCCCTAACCCCCGCCTTGCAAAGGCGGTGCTCTACCAATTGAGCTAGGTCCCCGTATTAG
>CANIBB010000084.1:0-5206 GCA_947465575.1 Actinomycetota bacterium
AACTGCATGGTCTTGCTCCAAGTGGGGTTTACATAGCTAACTGCATTGCTGCAATTACTGGTGGTCTCTTACACCGCCGTTTCACCCTTACCTTTTATTTCTAAAAGGCGGTTTACTTTCTGTTGCACTAATCCCGCGGATTGCTCCGGGTGGGGGTTACCCACCACTTTGCTCTATGGAGTCCGGACTTTCCTCGGTACCTTGCGGCAACGCGGTGATCCGGGCGACTCTTCTTGAGTAAATGATACTTGAATTCTCTGGCGAGAGCGTAGGCGCAGGAATATAGTGATGTTATGGGTACGCAAGCTGCCATATCTTTGAATCACCTTACTAAAAGCTATGGGAAGTCTCGAGGAATCTTAGATATCTCATTTGAAGTATTTCCCGGTGAGGTCTTTGGCTTTCTTGGCCCAAATGGAGCTGGAAAGACAACAGCCATTCGAACTCTTATGGGACTAATTAAAGCATCCTCAGGCTCAGCGCAGATTCTTGGTGTTGATGCACTGACTTCGAGCCCAAGTATTCGAGCGCGGATTGGCTATCTTCCCGGGGCGCTTAGTCTTTATGAAAATTACACTGCCGCTCAACTTCTACATTTCTTTTCAAAGATGCGGGAAAAGAATTGCGATCAACTGATAGTCGAATACGCCAAACGTTTAGATTTAGATTTACACAGGAAAATCTCTGAGCTTTCAAAAGGAAATCGGCAGAAAATTGGAGTCATCCAGGCATTTATGCACCACCCAGATGTGCTCTTTCTGGATGAACCAACTAGTGGATTAGATCCATTTGCCCAACGAGAGTTTGAAGCAATGCTTGAAGAGGTCAAAGCGCGGGGCGCAGCGGTAATGCTCTCTTCACATGTATTGAGTGAGGTTGAACATTTAGCAAGCCGCGTCGCAATCATCAATGAGGGGAAACTGCTCGTTGTAGACCAAATCTCTGCCTTAAAAGACAAAGCGCTGCGCACTATTGATCTCTTTTTTGATGAACCCATTTCAGTTGCTCTTTTTACTTCGATTCCAGGAATCAAGGATGTCATTGCGCGAGGAAACTTAATTACGTGTACGGTCATTGGTGCAGAAACGATTTTGCTTAAAGTTGCCGTGGAAAACAACGTGATTTCTGTGCAAACTCATGAACCCTCACTTGAAGAAATCTTCTTGCACTTGGTAGAAAAAAAGGTTGCCTGATGAACGTGACCTTATTTAAGAAGATGTATAGGGACCACTGGAAATCACTTCTTTCATGGGGCCTGGTAATTATCTTTATGGTAACCGTGCAGTTATCCGTCTACCCTTCAATTGTAAAGTCAGGAAATGCTGCCAAGCAGTTCATCGATGCCTACCCTGAGGCTTTCAAGAAGATGTTTCGAATGGAGGATTACACTTCCGGTGCTGGCTTCTTAAGTACTGAACTTTTTTCATTAATGCTGCCATTGGTCATGATTGGCGTCGGTGTTATATGGAGTACAAGTGCAACTGCTGAAGAAGAGGAAACAGGTACAGCTGATCTCCTATTTACCTTGCCAATAAGCCGTCTGACTATTCTTATAAGCAAAATGGCTGCAACTTTTACTGCTTTGGTCTTATTGGCTGCAACGACCTTCCTTAATGTTCTACTTCTTGAAGGACATTTCGGTCTAACGGTCAGCACATTAAATCTTGCCTATGCATGCCTAACGCATATCTTTCTAGGCTCTTTCTTTTCCGGAATTGGCTTCTTCCTGGGAGCTCTTACTGGCCGAAAAGGACTTTCCCTTGGAATCAGTTCGGGCTTGGCAATCATCTGTTTTCTATTCTTTTCTCTCGCTCCAATAGTCAACGACTTTGAATTCACGAATTCAATTAATCCATTTCAGTGGACACTTTCTAAGAATGTTCTTTCCGATGGCTTAGATATTCCTGGATTGGTTAAGTTAGTCATTTCAAGCATTGTTCTCTATATAGCAGCCGCGGTATTGCTTGAACGGCGTCAAATACGTTCATAATTTGAGGATATCCCCGTACGATAAAGCCATGTCTGCACCAGCTTTGCCTCAGGACCCTAAGTGGGTGCGTGCAAATACTTTATTTTTAGGTCCTAACACCACCGCGGATATTGCACTTATTGGGGTGCCTGCACATGAGAGCTCCATTTCAGCAACGAGTGCACATTTAACACCTGCTGCTATTAGAAGTGCCTTAGCCCGTTACTCAACTTTTTCAACGTCGGCCGATATTGATTTGGTTGGAAATACCTTCGCAGATCTAGGCGATGTTGTCTCCCCCGATGGTACGGAGGGGCGAGAACGAGTAAGAAAGGCCGTCCACGGTTTATTGAGCGTTCATAAATTAGTTGTGGCACTTGGCGGAGATAACTCAATAACTTATTCAGTGGCGTCTAGTTTATGGCCAGATTTATCTAACATAGGTCTGATTACCTTTGATGCCCACCATGATCTGCGCGATGGTGATTCAAATGGCTCCCCCGTGTGGCAGTTAATTCAAGCGGGATTGCCTGGGAAAAATATCGTCCAAATCGGAATTGCCGACTTTGCAAATAGCGCCGAATATTCATCACGGGCTAAAGAAAATGGCATCACCGTCATCTCCCGTGCAGATTTACGTACGCACTCGATCGCAGAGGTCGTTAAACGTGCTTTGGATATTGCCGGACTTGGGGAACGCGAGATCTACGTTGATTTGGATGTCGATGTATGTGATCGCGCGGTTGTGCCAGCATGTCCGGCGGCTATGCCGGGGGGTATCAGCGCCGACGAACTGCGACAAGCTGCATTTTTATTAGCTTCCGATAAGCGGGTACGGGCAATCGATATTACTGAAATCGATGCCGCCCTTGATACGCCAGATCAACGCACTGTCCGTCTTGCAGCGCTCTTAGTTCTAGAGGCAGCGGCGGGCTTTGCTTCTAGGTAAGTGCTGGAACAACTTCTTTAGCAGCCGTTAATACTGCACCTGAAATAACGAGTGCTGTCGCAGCCTCAAGCTCGGGAGATAAGAAGCGATCGGGGCCAACGCCTGGCACAGTTTTACGTAGCTCTTTGATTACTCGCGCTGTTACTGGTGATGGAGTTAGTCCCTCGCGAAATTCGATTGCTCGAGCCGACGTCACTAGTTCAATAGCTAAAATACGAGCTAAGTTTTCTACAACTTTGCGTAGTTTGCGCGCGGCCGACCAACCCATTGATACGTGATCTTCTTGCATCGCAGATGATGGAATTGAATCAACGCTGGCTGGAGTCGACAGACGTTTGTTCTCACTCACTAACCCGGCTTGGGTGTATTGGGCAATCATGAGGCCTGAGTCAACGCCTGGATCGTGGGCTAGAAAGGGTGGCAGGCCGGCAGATCTATGTTGATCTAGTGCGCGATCAGTTCGGCGCTCGGCCATTGAACCCAAATCCGTTGCGGCAATTGCTAGAAAATCTAGAACATAGCCAACGGGTGCTCCGTGGAAGTTTCCATTTGATTCCACGCGACCATCGGGCATGACCACTGGATTATCGATTGAACTTGCTAATTCACGAGCGGCGATTGTGGATGCATAAGAAATCGTGTCGCGGACCGCGCCATTTACTTGCGGCGCACAACGAAGCGAGTAAGCATCTTGTACGCGTGAATCATTTTCCAAGTGCGATGCAACAATTCCTGATCCTTGCAACATCGCATAGATATTTGCGGCACTGACTGCTTGGCCGATTTGTGGTCGAAGTGGTGCATGCAGATCTGGCGCAAAGACGCGGTCTGTACCGAGCAGGCCTTCAATACTCATCGCCGTTGTTATATCGGCTACTGCACACAAGTGCTCTAAATCGGCGCAGGCCATAATCAACATTCCGAGCATTCCATCGGTGCCGTTAATTAAAGCTAGGCCTTCTTTTGCTTCGAGTTCAATCGGCTTAATCCCCGCAGCATCCAAGGCCTGCATCGTTGGCATTTCAATTCCGTTTGCATCATGGACGCGTCCTTCGCCCATCAGCGCAAGTGCGCAATGTGAAAGAGGTGCTAAATCGCCGCTACATCCCAATGATCCAAACTCTGGAACAACTGGTGTGATGCCTTTATTCAAAAACTCAACATAGGTCTGTGCCAGAGCAACACGTACGCCAGTACGCCCCGATGCCATTGTGCGAAGGCGTAAAAACATCAGTGCACGCACAACTTCGCGTTCAATTGCTGGCCCCACTCCTGCTGCATGGGATCTAATCAGAGATTTCTGCAGCTGAACACGGTCTTTAACATCGATATGACGGTTAGCAAGGGCTCCAAAGCCAGTTGATACGCCGTAAACCGGTACACCACCAGCGGCATATCCCTCAATAAAACTGCGCGTTGTGTTCATGGCATCGATTGCAGTTTGTGAAAGAACCACTTGTGCGCCGTATCTAGCAACGGAAATTACATCGTCGAATGTGACGCCGGAAGTCGAGAGCGTAATTGTTCTAGATGAGTTGGAGGCCATTTCGCCAAACCTGTTCTACTAGGTTAACACCGGGGCGATATGCCAAGTGAATATACGATGGTGCGTTAAGAATCTGGAAATCAGCACGTGCACCCTCTACTAAATGACCGATGTCTGTGCGGCGCAGTGCTTTGGCACCGCCCATAGTGGCCGACCAGATCGCTTGCTCAGGAGAAAAATGCATCTCGCGAACGGCAACGGCGATGATAAATGCCATGCTCGTTGTGTATGACGAACCTGGATTGCAGTCCGAAGCAAGGGCTACCGTGATGCTGGCTTCAAGTAATGGGCGCACATCAGGATATGGCGACTTAGTTGAGAATTCAGCACCTGGCAATAATGTAGCAACGGTCTTGGACTTAGAAAGTAACTCAATGTCTTTTTCACTCACATGTGAAACGTGATCAACTGATGCTGCATCTAATTCAACGCCAAGACGTATGCCAGCACCCTCTTGTAATTGGTTGGCGTGAATCCGCGGCAACAATCCTTTAGCAATTCCAGCTTTCAGTATTTTGCGCGCATCATCGACGGCAAAGGCTCCTTTGTCGCAGAAAACGTCGATCCACTTTGCGTAAGGCTGCACGGCTTCAAGCATTGGCCCGCAGACTAAATCAACATAATCCTTAGGTGAATCTTTATATTCAACCGGAACAACATGTGCGCCAAGAAAAGTTGTTTCATCGGTAATCTCGCTGGCGATTTCTAGTGACCGGCGCTCATCTTTTACAGTTAAACCGTA
>CANIBB010000085.1:0-5120 GCA_947465575.1 Actinomycetota bacterium
CTAACGAGGTAAGGTTTAATCGCCTTCAGGAGTTCAAATCTCCTCGTCTCCGCCAGAAAAATGATTGAGGAGATGGCAATGCCATTGTTCAAGGTTGCAATTATCGGCGCAGGACCAGCCGGCTACTTTGCCGCTCAAGCATTGCAGAATCTACAAAACGAAGAGCGCAGCTTTGCAATCGACATGATTGAGCGCTTACCAACACCATGGGGTTTAGTTCGAAGCGGTGTTGCACCAGATCACCCAAAGATTAAAACCGTTGCCAAAGTCTTTGAAAAGATTGCAGCAGATCCAAACTTTAGACTCTTTGGCAATATTGAAATCGGTGCGGAGATAACCGTTGCCCAGCTCGCAGAAAAATACGATGCGGTAATTATTGCGACAGGCTCATCCCTTGGAAAGAAACTTGGGATTCCTGGAGAAGATTTATACGGCTCAATGTCGGCGGCGGATTTTGTGCCTTGGTATAACGCCCACCCAGATTTTGCAGATTTAGATGTTCCACTTGATTGCGATACTGCAGTGGTAATTGGCGCAGGAAATGTCGCGATGGATGTTGCTCGCATGTTGGCCCTTGAACCAAGTGAGCTAGATTCAACCGACACTGCCGACCATGCAATAGAAGCCTTTAAGAAGAGTTCAGTGCGTGATGTTTATATCAGCGCTCGCCGAGGGCCAGAACATGCCGCCTTTACATCCCCTGAGCTACGCGAGTTACCAAAGCTTGAGCACACCAATGTCATCATGGCTCGCAGCGATATCGATGCTGCAATTGTGCGTGCAGGAGATGCTCCCGAAAAAGATGTAAAGAGTAATTTAGATGCGATGCTTTTAATCGCCGATTTAGAGAAGAGCAATCATGAACGCACCATGCATTTCCTATTTCAGCACACCCCTAAGCAAATCCTGGGCACAGAGCGTGTCGAAGGAATCGTGTATTCAACTGCAGCCGGGGATGTAACAGTCACATGTGGTTTGGTGATTACCGCGATTGGATATCAAGCAGAAAGTATTGAAGGTGTTCCATATGAAAATGGCAAAGTTGTAAATACAGAGGGCCGTGTAAAGGAAAATATGTATGTTGTAGGTTGGGCAAAACGCGGGCCATCTGGGGTAATTGGCACTAATAAATCCGATGCAGCTGGCGTCATGGAGCTTTTAGTTTCCGATTTGAAAACCCCTAAGAGCGCCGGCGATATCTCCGCGCTAATATCAAAACAAATAGTTATTGATCAAGCGGCTTGGCAACGTATCAACGAGGCTGAGGTTGCCGCCGGTGAGGCAAGGGGTAAACCTCGAGTTAAGAGTGTAAAGCGCGAGGAACTTCTAAAGTTGGCTAGTTTGTAATTTTGTTTACCTGTTCGCAACCATGTCGTTACCAAATCACCTAGAAATGCTAATCGACCTCTGATTAGATAGAAGGATGAAACAAACCCTCACTTCACGTAAAATTACAGGCTTTGGTGCATTAGCCACAGCCACCGCATTATTAGTATCCCTACTAATTCCTAGTGCACATGCAGAGACATATTCTCTCCCTGGTGCACCTACTGGCGTCACTTCATATATCGGTGCAAGTGGTGTTGTTGTTAAGTGGACACCAGCAACGAATGTAACTCCAACGGTAACTGGATATGTAGTTTCGGCCGGTGCGGGCTCATGCCCAATCTTTGTTCCAGCAAGTTACCACTCCGTCGTCACGATGCCCGTCGTGGTTGGACAACCTGCCGGAACTCCAACAGTTCAAGCGGTAAATGCCTATGGCTTCTCAAAGCCGGGAGTATCAAATAAGTCCTACACAGCTGAACAACTAGCAAGAGTATCTTCATCAAGTAATAAGTCGTTACAGATCCTGCAGTTCAGTGATCTTCACGGCGCAATCGAGACAGGTGCTTCTTTTGGCACCTCACTTCTCATGAGTAACTTTGCCGCAGATCGCAAGGCAGCGGCAGCAACAATCACACTTTCATCAGGAGATAACATCGGCGCAGCACCACCGATTTCAACTGAGTTCGAAGAGCTACCAACAATTGAATCTATGAACCTCATGAAGGTCGACGTTTCGACATTTGGTAACCACGAACATGACCGCAACCTTGAGCACCTCCAAAAAGTTATCGGTGCATCGGATTTCAAATGGGTCGTTTCAAACTACGGCGATGAATCATTAGCTGTATTGAAGTCAGGCGATAAGGCTGCAAAGGCCTTCACAATCGTTGATCGCGGTGGATTAAAGATCGGTGTAGTTGGAGCAAATACTCCAGAGACAATCGAGCAAGTATTCCCAGGAAACCTTGATTACAAGGATTCAGCAGGGGCCAAAAAGACAATCCAAATCGATCCAGGCGTAATCGGAATCAACAAGGCGATTGTGGCGGCCAAAGAGGCCGGGGCTGAAATCGTCGTTGTTCTTATTCACCAAGGCTGGACTGAAAACTCTGATGGTGTAGCAAAGGGTCTCTATAACAACCTTGCGGCACAAATTAAGGGAGCAGCAGCTATCTACGGTGGCCACAGCCACCAGACTTTCTCAACCGTGATTCCTGGAGCACGCGCACAAGCTCCGGTTCTACTTGGTGAAGTTCGTAACGCAGGCGTTGAATACACACGTGCACAAATCTGCATGAAGAACGGAAGAGTTGTTGGTACATCACTTCAACATGTTCTTAAAGCCGCTGCGGCAACAATCAACACTGGCGTGGTCAGCACAGTCACAACAGCTGATGCAACAGGTGCTGCTCTTGTTAAGAAATACAAGGATCAGTTAACAGGAAAGCTTGATGTAAAGATCGGTTCTGTTTCTGGAGTATTCCCACGCGGAGGCAGCCCAGCAGTTGAACGCTCAGGTGAAAACCCAATGGGTGATTACATTGCAGATCTTCTTCGCGCTAAATACAAGACAGACTTTGCTCTCTCAAATGGCGGTGGAATTCGCGACACCTTCCCTGCCAAGACCTACATCCCAGCTAACACCGCACTTGTTCGCACAGGTACTGGTGCATTGGATGTAACCCTTGGGGATGCATTAACTGTCTACCCATTCGGTAACCAGGTTGCGACAACGGTCGTAACAGGTGCGAATCTATGGAAGGCTCTAGAAAACGGTGTTGGTGGAAATTACCCATCAGATGGACGTTTCCCACAGGTATCTGGCTTCAAATTCACCTTTGATGCCTCTAAGCCATTGGGTTCACGCATTGTTACCGTCACCAAAAATGACGGAACTGCAATCGCTAAGGACTCAACTGAGTACACACTTACAACTCTTGACTACATCATTTATGGTGGAGATGGGTATGTAGATGTCTTCTCACCTGCAAAAGCCAAGGTATTTGGTGCGCTACTGGATGTATTTGTAGATGCGTTAAAGGCCGATATGGCAGCTGGCAAAGTCACCCAACTTCCAGTCCTTGATGGGCGCGTGAAGAAGGTTAACTAAATAACTACTAATCACAAAGGGCGTCGGTTAACTCCGGCGCCCTTTGTGCTTTATTTAGGCTGTTTCATCGCATTTTGGAAGGCTATGAAAAGAAGGTAAGATGCGCAGGCTGTACAAAACTAAATACGCGCGCGTAGCTCAACGGATAGAGCATCTGACTACGGATCAGAAGGTTGGGGGTTCGAATCCCTTCGCGCGCACTGTTCGACCTCTCTCGCCTTTCACTTGAGGGGTCGAACTTCTTTTTTAGCTTCGAAAGCTTTAGACAGACAAATTAATGTAGTTGAAAGTCGCCGCTTGTTGACGGCCGAGAGGGACCCCTCATTTGAACACAGCTAGGTAAAAGAGGTGCTACCCCCCTCTAAAAAAATATCTATCTAGTTATAAAAATCCTACACTCAAAGTATGTTGAAAAACAGAAAGATAGTTTTTTCAATAACCTTGAACCTTCTTCTCACTACCACTGCAATGACATTTACACCTCAAGCCCAAGCAATTGAAAATGGCATAGATGCAACGGGAAGTGCATATGTAGTACCCATATTGATCGAGTTTGCACACAATGAATTCTTTAAGTGCAGTGGAGCGTTAATAGCACCCTCCATCGTCGCAACCGCTGGGCATTGCATTCTCAATGAAACAGGTACTATTTCAGAAAAGATACTTGTTGGAGATCCCGGAACGTCATCTGAGGCGATAAATAGTTCGCAGCTAGTAACCTCCGTTGCAATTCCTCGCGGATATAAAGGTGGCGCAAACGGAAATGTCGCAATAGATGACATTGTTTTCCTGGCATTAAGTGAACCCAAGAAGTTTGACTCTAATATTCGCCTAGCATCAGAGGCTGAAGTTATTTCCCTTAAAGATAATCATGCCCTGCTCAGGTTATACGGATATGGGAATACGGACGACGGTGGGAGCAAGGCCAGCTTCCCAAGTTATATAGAAGGTAGCTTTTCATCCCACTCCATTCTCAATCAACCTGATAGTGCAGTGGTTGATCCTTTAACGGCAAATACCTGCAAGGGCGATAGCGGGGGTCCTGTTTTGAAAATCTCAGGCACAGAAGTTCTGGTAATTGGTGTAATCACCGGAACAAACCTAAAAAATAACTGTGGAGCGTCATATACAAGCTTTTCCCTAATTAGTCGTTATTCAAATCTCATATTTTCCATGACCTTGAATCAAATTAATCAAATGGATGAACTAGTCAGAAAGATAAGCGCCGAAACACTAAAAGAAATTGCCACCGTTACTGAGTTATCACTGTCAAAGATCGCCAGCATCCAAAGTGAGGCAGATACAGCCGATATAGCCCATCATAAAATTATTTCGGAGCAAGAAATAACGATTGAGGCGCTCAAGATTGAGATTGCTTCCCTCATAGCGCAATTACCGAAGTCGATAATTTGCGCAAAAGGCAAAGTAGTCAAAAAAGTGGTTGCAGTTAAGCCGTTATGCCCAACTGGTTACAAAATACAGATCAACTGATAAAGAAAAAGTTGTTACAAGTATGTGTTAAGCACGAAGAGCTTGGGCAAAAGCACGGAAATCTTCAACGAGAAGATCAACTTCCTTTTGGCCATGCGCTAAGGATATTAACCACTGCTCATCTAGGCCCGGAGGCGTAATGATGCCGCGGTTAAGTGAGAAGAGCCACGATAATTCGGCAATTGCGAAG
>CANIBB010000086.1:0-5084 GCA_947465575.1 Actinomycetota bacterium
AATCGCTTCTACTTGCCAACGACTTGCAAGGCCTGATGCGTTCTGGAAAAAGCGGCGATGGACACTTCCAGATACCTCAATCCACTCATCGGGTTTGAGGGTTAGAGCACTTCTCCTAGCCTTGGCGCTCCAGGCAGCGATATCCAGGGTATCTACACCCTTGCCACGTTCCCTAGCGATTATCAGCCGAAACTCAACGACGGTATCACCGCTTGGCAGCTCCTTCTGAATGGCTTTGTCCGATACCCGCCCTCTCAGCAGTAGATCATTGAGTGAATAGTCGGGCTCAATATCTGCGATCTCTTTCTTCTTTTTAACCATTGTGTTGCCCCCTGTATCTGGTGTGGAGAACCCAGAATCGCGATAGGGGCTGACAGATCGACTTTCGAAAAAAACACAGTGTGGATAAATCTATTGAGCTACAGCTCTGGTTGTGGCCCTGCTCCTACATTTCCATAACGGTGATTAGTGATCGAAACACTCTGCTCGAGTAGCCATCGTGGTGTCTCGACGTCTCCACGCGCAGCTATAGGACGGACATCCACACTAATCCCACGCGTCAGTAGTTCGGCGATTGGAGCAGCTCCATCTCTGAGCCAACGCACTTTCGAGCAGTCACCAATCGGAGCGTTCGACCTATTGAACTCGACTTTCGTTCCAACTAAATTGGAAACCCACTCAATATATTCGATGACGCTTTTATCAACCGTAGAATCAATACAAACAACAACGGGTTTTAAGTACGGGCGATATCTCTGGTAATTTCGTTCAACCCGCAAACCGGAACGATCAATAGCCTGGGAACCGGTTGATTGCCACCAATCTGCCGACGAGCTTTGTGTCGGTGAGAGATCATCCATCGCTTCCCATGAACGAAGATTATTTAAATAGTTCGAACCTCCCGCTTTTGATGTCGCACCGACGCTGCTTCGCTTCCAACCACCAAAGGGCTGTCGATTTACGACAGCGCCTGTCGTGCCACGGTTGACATACAGATTTCCCGCCTGAACTTGGTCAATCCATTGTTCGCACTCAACTACATCAAGTGATTGAATGCCTGCAGTTAATCCGAAGTCACATGCATTTTGAATTTCGATTGCAGTGTCAAAATCAGGTGCCTCAATAATGCCCAAGACCGGACCGAACCATTCATTCATATGGCTCCATGAGCCTGGACGAACCCCGATCTTGACTCCCGGTGACCATAGATAACCTGTCGCATCCAATGCTTGCGGTGCTACTAACCAGCTCTCGCCCTCTTCCAGTCCCGTTAGCGCTCGAAGGAGTGCGCCGGTCGGTGGATGTATCACTGGACCAACGGCAGTCGATGTTAATTGCGACGATGCAGTTGTCAGGGTTTGAACAGCATCTTTGAGTTGATGAATGAAGGCGGGATTTCGGTAAACACCGGTTTCAACAATCGCCAAACTCGCTGCGCTACATTTTTGTCCGGCGTGACCAAATGCCGACTGAACTAAATCCTTAACAGCGTTATCAATATCGGCACTTGCTGAAATGAGGATCGCATTTTTTCCGCTAGTTTCAGCCAATAAGTTTAAATCCGACCTCCAAGAGGTGAACAGCTCAGCGGTTTCAAAAGCTCCAGTCAAAATTAGTGCATCTACTTGGCTGTGTGAAACTAAATACTTTCCAACCTCATCATCCCGAGTCGATACAAATTGCAGAACATCTTTCGGAACGCCAGCGCTCCACAGATTCTGCGCCATCAACCATGCGGTAGCGACGGTTTCCGGGGCAGATTTGAGAATAACTGTATTTCCAGCAGCCAGTGCTGCGCAGACGCCACCAAGTGGAATTGCAAATGGAAAATTCCATGGTGGCACAATTACAACTACTCCGACAGGCGTTGAACCCTGCTCCTTTTCACGTGAAGAGAGCGCATAGAAACGAGCGAAATCGATTCCTTCACTGACTTCGGGATCGGCCTCAGAGTAAGTCTTTCCGGCATCCCTAGACATCGTGGCAATAATTCTCGCTCTATTACTATCCATAAGATGCGCCGCTTTTGCCAAAATCTCTCCACGACCATGAGCTCCTAGTGAACTCCAGTTTGTTATCGCAAGACGTGCTGAATCAAAGGCCTTATCAACTAACTCTGACGTAGCGATGCTGTATCGATACCACTGGCTACCCTGTTCATTTGGTGTTACTCCAATTTCAAAGTCTTCTACCAGCACTTCGTCTCCATCAATAACCAACGGAATAGTTAGCGTGTCATCGGAGTAAATACTCTTTAACTCACTCTGTAATTTTTGAATAAAGAGTGGATTGGTTGCATCGCTATCGCTGGTGTTAATAAAAATACCTTGTGAATACTCCTGCTCTGCATCTTCTAGAAGGAGGTTATGTCGACGCGACTTTGTTGAAATAGTATGGCGATCGCGGATTGAAGCTAAAAAACGCGCTCTCTGCTCGGAAAAACCCACTTTATCTTGTGCAATATCAAATGAGGCGCGAAGGTAGTTATCAGTAGAAGTATTCTCATCCAGTCTTCGAACAAGATAGGCAACTGCAGTTGGAAAATTGTCGTACTGCGTCACTGGTGTATATAGAAGCACTCTAGGGGTGTGACTGGAGATAGCTAACGATTCTGCATTTGCCATTCCCTCCAACATCTCTATATCGAGTTGGTTCTCTACGCCGCGCATCTTTGCAACTTCAATCGCCCATGCAAGATGAAAAAGGTTGTGGCTAGCAATACCGATTCTTACCGCAGCAGAGTTCTGAGCCCGCAATGCACAATCGATCAGACGCGTGTAGCTGGCATCAACGTCGGCCTTGGTTGCATAAGGCGCCGCCACCCAACCATGTAGCTCTGCCTCTGCCTTTTCCATCGCTAAATTTGCACCTTTGACGAGGCGGATCTTTATTCTTGCCCCTGTCTTCTGATGGCGCGTAATCGACCACTCAACTAAGTCAGAAAAAGCGATATGTGAATCGGGAAGATAAGCCTGTAAAACAATTCCCGCTTCCAGATTTTCGAACTCTGGCTCACTAAGAACTTTCTTGAAAACATCCACCGTGATCGCTAAATCTCGAAACTCTTCCATATCCAAATTGACGAAGACATTGTGTGCGATGGCTTGGGCGTATAGCAATCGCAGACGCTCTGCAGCGCGTTCAACTGATCCAGCATGATCGATTGTGATCAACTGACTTACAATCGAGGATATTTTTACCGATACATAATTAATGTGAGGGCGAGTAACCAACTCCATAATCGACTGCAACCGTTGAGCTGCTTCGTTCTCCCCCAGAACCGCTTCACCCAAGAGATTTATATTTAGTTTGATTCCCTCTTTAGCTCTGTTCTCAATATGTTTTTGAAGGAGAGCGCTTTCTGCCGGTAAAATTATTCCCTCGGCCGCCATGCGCACTCTCAAATGAACGATTCGCATAACTAAATCTGGAAAAATCAATGAGAACGGGGCTGCCAATTTGATTCCACAGTAATCCAAGGTTCCTAAGCCTTCACGGCCAACGTTTCTTGCACTCCTTCGAAATGTTTTCGCAGCCCGACGCATCGAAGTAATTCTCATGACCTCATCGGTCAGAGACATCGTTAAATCAATTGCAGCTGAGTCTTTGAGAAGTCTAGAAAACCTTCGCCTATTTGCCTCATCATGACGGCTGCGTAATTTTTCGGACTCGGCAATCAACTCATTAACTAGATTTATCGAAGGCTCTACGGTCGAGTCAATATCCGTTGACGTTGCTAAGGGCTGCGCGGGCACGTGTTCAATGCTAACCATATTTTTACGCTGCACTTTCGAGAAAAACCATGTCAGCACTCAAGAAGCGAGCTAGAAGGGCTTTTAAGGTGAGAGGGAGGTCAATATGTGGATTTGGCAGTTGATAATTCGTCGTGCCAAAAAGGTTACCATCCCCCTCACTAATTAAAACTGTACTCCTCTTTCAACCAATTTAACCCCATGAAAGTAAAATTATTTTGTACGCTCTGATGCATCCGTGGTTTCTTCAACATCTAACGAGGCGCACTTTTCAAACCATTCTCGTGCCTCTTTAATGCGGCCAGCAGCCTCCAGAGCATCGGCGTAGGCGTAGCGAAGGCGTACCGCCCAATCCTCACTTTCATTAGACAAGTCTTTACATGTCAAAGTAACTACCGCGGCATCAAGTTCGCCTAGATCGCGACGGGCGCCGGCTGCGACAATCCGCATTTCGATCTCTTCTGGCTTTGCTAATCGTTTAACTTCTGGTGAACCTGCTAGAGCTAAAGCCTTAAGTGGATTGCCCATACCCCGTTCGCAGTCGGCCATAACCGGCCACATCGTTACGTCGCCTGAAATTCTGTTTGCTGCGCGAAGTTCTTTTAATGCAATCTCATAAAAGCCTGCCCGGTATGCCGCTAAGCCCGCTGATTCGCGGACAACGGCTAGGCGCCCAGCATGGTGTGCTGCGGCGACGCCATGCTTGTGTGCCAGAAGCGGATCGCTATCGGCGTAAAGAGCTAAACATTCTAAATGTCGTGATACAACTTTTGCATTCTCTGGAGAAAGTGAAAGTAATTCTGCACGCAGAGATTTATCGAGCTCCTCCCCTGTGATCTCCTCAGGGATATCGGGCTCAAAAATTCTAGGACGTAATCTTGATTGATCGCGATCCATTGGAGCAGGACGCGTTCCGCGTGGATCAGAGCCATCACGGGTTTGACGCGGCGCACCTGGACGCGATGTTGAACCGCCACGTGCCGGTAAATCTTCACGGCGACGTTCAGAATTTGGTCCAGTTGGTTTTCTATCGCTACTGCTTGAAGATGGACGCGAAGAACCTGGACGAGACGAAGAAGAACGCGGAGTTGAAGGACGATCAGAGGGTGGACGTGAGTTTCTACGCTCTTCCATTTCGATCTCCTCTTTATATTTATTTAGTTAATCAAAACTTTCATTACCAAGATTACTTCACGCAGAAATAAAAAAGGGGCGCTCGTTAAAGCGCCCCTTTTTATAAAAGAAGTCCGGCGACGTTCTACTCTCCCACAAGGTCACCCTTGCAGTACCATCGACGCTGAGAGGCTTAACTTCCGGGTTCGGAATGGGACC
>CANIBB010000087.1:0-5046 GCA_947465575.1 Actinomycetota bacterium
AGAGGATCTAGTGAAGAAAGTTGAGAATGGGCTCCTTCTAACTACATTCTGGTACATAAGAATGGTCGATCCAAACTCGTTACTACTAACTGGTCTAACCCGCGATGGTGTTTATCATGTCAAGGGTGGAGAAGTTGTGGGAGCAACCAATAACTTCCGTTGGAATGATTCACCAGTTTCGGCGCTCAATCGCATCCTTCATGCCGGAGCAACTGAATGGACTCAACCGCGTGAGTGGGCTGGAGACATGTCCAACATGGCAACGCCACCACTTGTTATTAAGGACTTCAATATGTCGACGGTGAGCCCTGGTAGCTAAACTCTAAGAATTTATTACCCCCGTGGCTAATAAAACTAGAAGCGTTGAACCTAGAAGTATACGGTAGATAATAAAAGGCATAAAAGACTTTGTTGTTACGAACTTAAGAAGCCACGCTATTACTGCGTAGCCGACTATGAAAGCTATGCCCGTCGCAATAAAGGTTTCACTTAATGAAAATCCTTGTGAGCCAGAACTATCTCCTAGTGCACCTTTAAGTTCATACAATCCACTGCCGAATACGGCTGGTAAGGCTAAGAGGAATGAATACCGAAGTGCAGCCTCTCGGCTATAACCAAGTAGGCGTCCCATTGCAATGGTCGCCCCAGAACGTGAAACTCCTGGCATGAGTGCAAGTGATTGCGCTAATCCATACAAAATTCCATGTGAAGAGTTCAAATCTTTTAGACCTCGATCGCTCTTTCCGTAGTGATCTGCCAAACCAAGAATGATGCCAAAAATAATCATGACACTGGCGATTAACCACAGTGATCGTAGATCATTTCTAATGATGTCCTGCCCCAAATATCCAAGAACAACAATCGGTAGCGAGCCAAGAATAATGAGCCAACCCATACGTGCCTGAAGTTTTTCATCTGAAGGTAATGGTGTTCGAATTATCGTTTGGCGAAACCATGCCACGATAATCTTTTTGATATCGTGTCTAAAGAAGAGCAGTACTGCTAGCTCAGTTCCAATCTGCGTAATGGCGGTAAAACGTGCCCCTGGATCCTGAGCATTGGTAAAGAACTCCCCCGCAATACGTTGATGAGCACTCGAAGATATTGGCAAGAATTCAGTCAAACCCTGCAAAATACCTAGGAAAATCGATTCGAACACGTGTGCCACCTTCTTCTAATCATCACTTCTTAAGGTCTTAGAATAAGGATTTTCTCTGGCTTTCCTGCAAAATAACCCACCGCGCCTAAAATAATTCCAAGAATCACGGGGAAAACAAGTGCGATATTCCAGTTTGCGGTTGCATCAAAAATTGCTCCCACTATTCCAGGTGAAAATGCCGCCATTAAATACCCAATGGATTGCGCCATAATTGATAGTGAGCGCGTCTCCCCTGCTTCAACACTTCGGGTAACTGTTATGAGAAGTGAGAGCGGAAAGGTGATAGAAAGACCAATATTGGCAATCAAAAGCCAGAAAATTAGCCTCCAACCGTTATCAAAAATGATTCCGATAAATGACAGGGCGACCATTAAGCCCACGAGAGTCAGCAAGATTTTTAGATCACGTAGTTTGGAAGAAAAATGTGGAGCGGCAATGCCTATTGCGGAGCCCACTAGGCCAGTGATCGAAACTGCAAAACCGGCATTGCTTAAAGTAAACCCCTTCGAAACTAATATCGTAGGCAACCAAGTCGCCGTGCCATAGAAGAGCATCGACTGTAAGCCAAAAAAGAGGGCAATGCTCCAGGCCCCCGTGCTTCGCAATAACTCCCAATGAAACTTAGTAGAAATAGGCATATGCGAACCTCTTAAATCTTTTGAATTTCGAGCGACCCACCATATTGAAGAAGCTAAACCAATCACAATCCACGGAACCATCGCTAAGCGCCAACCCCATGAACTGGCGCGAGCCAATGGAACGGCGACGGCGACGGATATGCCGGCAAAAGTGCCCATAATTGTTATATAGATACCTGTCACTAAACCTGAATGTTCAGAAGTATTCTCTTTTACCCACACGGGAAGTGAAAAATTTAAAATGGCAATTGCAATACCCACAGTTAGTGAAGACAAAAAGAGCATCGGCACATTTCCGACGGCTCGAAGGAAAATCGCTGCAGTCAAGACGATAAGAGCCACTGAAATTACGCGATTAGTTCCCCCGATTCGCCCGACTAAAGGCATCAAGAAGGCACTGGCAGCAAAACACAACACCGTCAACGAAGTTAAGAATGATAGGAGAAACGAGCTCAAGTGATACTGCTCTTTAAGAATTGGAATCAGGGGACTCATTATGGTCAACCCGGCCCGCATATTCATCGCTGCGATAAAGATTGGTAGACCTTTGACGATCGCTTGCCTATTACTCAAAGCCGACTCGTGCACCGCGTAAGACTACTCTCTAGTGGTCGCTTGTTACTATGACGGCATGAGCAGAAGCGTACTAGTTACTGGTGGAACCGGCGGAATTGGGCGTGCCTTTGTCGATCGCTTTGTTCAAAACGGCGATAAAGTCTGGCTTACATATTTGCGAGAGAGCGATAATCCTCAAGGTATCGTCGCAGCATATGAACCAGATGCAGTTCGAGCATATCAATTGGATTTGGGTAGCCACGACTCAGTTGCTCAGCTCGCAAACGATTTGCCTGGAACGCCCGATGTCTTGATTCACAACGCCGGCCTAGGTTCTAAAACCGTTGAGTACATAACAGAGGTTACGCACGAGCAATCACAAATGCTCATTCAAGTAAATGCAATTGGAACTTTGTGGCTCAATGATCTTCTCATGCCAAAGATGATTGCAAGAGGTTCGGGTTCGATAATACTGATCTCTTCAGTTGGTGGAGGAGTAACTCAGTTCGCAGGATTTAACTACGCAGATGGAATGTCTAAGGCTGCGATAGCTTTCTTAGGCCGAACTCTTGCCGCAGATTTAACTCACACAGGAGTTGAAGTATTTACAATTTGTCCTGGTGCTACCAATACGCCAATGTTTGCAGCGAGTACATTAAATAATCTCAATGAGGCAGATAAGAGAGATCTAATTTCATCGCTTCCGAAGTCACGTTTAATCGAACCTACAGAAATAGCCGAGCTTGGCTTCTTCTTAGCATCAGATGCTGGAAAAATTCTTCATGGCGCCGTTATCGATGCGTCAATGGGTTTAGGTGTAAATCCAGGATTGCTTAAGAAATAATTAGATTAAGCTCTTAAGCTGTTCTGTATGGGCGGCCATGTGATTACGGGCTTTGCCCATCAGGAATGAAATGGTGACTTCACCTGCTTCAGGATGAATAGACACTCTTTCCCACTGCTGACTTGAAATCGGAGTAAGGGCAACGCGAACTAAATTCCCGATTGACTCAATAATAGAGAGTGAGTTAGACCAATCTCGGCCTTCATAGTTGAGAAGCGATGGGTAGGCATCTTCCTCAAATGGAATTATCGGCGGTGAGTCGATAGTTAGTGCATTGAAATAACGAATGGCAAAGTGCATCTCTGCATCAGCCACATGGTGCATAACAAAGGCCGGAGACCACTCACCATCTTCTTTTGCAACAAGCGCGCTCTTAGAATCAAACTTCCTGGCCTGCGCCATGAATGCTTCAAGGTTGTCTAGGTACTCGGATAACGTCTCTTTGCTCATGGATAAATCCTACTAACGCCAGCTAGATTTTGGCATCAATTCCAGTTCGCTCACTCCAAGCGGTGTTAATCGTCTGAACAAAGGCTTCTAGAGGTTGAGCCCCAGATATGGCATATTTCATATCTACGACGAAAAATGGAACTCCCGTGGCTCCAAGTTGGGTTGCCAGCTCTCGATCTGCAATGGCCTCACTTTTGAACTGATCTGACTCAAGAATATTCATAACGTCAACCGATGCCATGCCAACGCTTTCTGCAACGAAACATAAGTCAAGATGCGAAAATAATGGGAGCGATTTTTCAAAATAGCTGGAGTACATAGCCTCAAGCAGCTCATCTTGCTTGCCGAGCGTTGCTGCCCATAAAAGCAATCGATGCGCATCGAAAGTGTTGCCCGACAGTGTTTCATCCAAGTTGTAGCAAAGCCCTTCTCCATCGGCAATGGCACAAACATTAGCCTGCATCGCTTCAACATCCTGTGGCGAGACTCGATACTTTTCGGCGAGAAGTTTGCTGGTCGGCATAATCTCTGTTGCATCGGGTGCTAGCTCAAAGGCGCGATGGCGAACTGTGATTTCATCCTTATGTTCAAACTGTTCTAGGGCTTTTTCAAGTCTGCGCTTTCCTATAAAACACCATGGGCAGACAACATCAGACCAGACATCGATAATCATGTGGCAACACTATCTCGCACCATATGGATATAAAAACGGCCAGGTTGGCGCTCACTGGCCTGATCTCTGCCAGCTTTTTCAAAGCCAATTGCTCGATAGGCAGCGATTGCTCCGTCATTATCGGCCCACACCCCAAGGCCCTGCCTCTGCCAGCCTTTCTCCATTGCGTGAAGATCTACATAATCAAATAACGCTCGCAAGGCTCCTTGTCCGCGAAAGAGCGGATCGCTCCAACATCCACCGATCCAACATGTCGCATCGTGGTCACCAGCAAATGTTTCGACCGACATTAATGCGATATCGACTCTATCAATCGCTGCAATCAAATAATCCAAAGTAGAAAATTTCTCGCGCCACTGGTTCTCAAGAAATTTGCCTTCAACTTCTAGTTGGCCACCAAATGCACTGGGGCTCTCTTTTAACGAACGAAGACGAATATCGCGTAATCGCTGCCACTGATCTGGCGTTAGCAACTCAACGTTCATATTCGAACTCATGGCTAGATTCTGCCGTATCGATTGACTCCGTCGCGACAAAATAAGCATAAATCTTCCAGATATATACTCTTCGCGTGGACGAGTATGAAGATGAAGTTCAAGCGCGCTGGGGTGATACCGATGCCTATCGCCAATCTAAATCGAAAACTTCAAAGTACTCACACGAGGATTTCGCAAAAGCAAAGGTAGATCAAGAGGCTGCAACTGAACTCTTTGTGTATGCCTTTGGA
>CANIBB010000088.1:0-5013 GCA_947465575.1 Actinomycetota bacterium
ACGAATAAACCATTAGTTGCCGGCACAATCTCAGTCCGCCAACTTCGCAAAGCTACATTTATTTTGCTTCCACTGGCCGTTATCGCAAACCTTATTGGTCCGCTCGGCCTCAAGGGTGGAACCGTTTACCTTTTGGGCGTTGGCTGTGGAATCGCCTATAACTTCTACTTTAAATTCTCTCCTCTTTCTCCACTGCCATATGCCGTCGCATGCGCAGCTCTTCCAGCATCCATTTTCTATGCAGTCGATCGCACGCCACCGCTGTGGGTATTGGCCGTTGGCGCAATGCTCGGCGTCGCATTTCACTTTGCTAACGTGATTAAGGATTTACCTCAAGATATCGATAGCAACATAGGCGGACTCCCACAAAGATTAGGTAAGAAGATTTCGACTGCAACTGCATTGATTCTAGTTATTGTCGCTGCGGTAGTTTTTATCAATAGTCCCGTTACTCGAGATTTATCTTCCATAGAGTTCGATCAGAGTTCCTCATTTATGGTCGGTGGCGACCGAGCTACTTTCGTAACACTTCCAGTTGGATATTCACGAGATGATCCAGCACCGCTGCTGATTGATTTACATGGATATATGAGTACAAGTTTAAACCACGGAAAATACGCGAAAATGGATGTTGCTGCACAAAAGCGCGGCGTTATCTATGCCGCCCCTGATGGCCTACCTGATTCGCAGGGTTATCAGTTTTGGAACGCTTCCAATGCCTGCTGTAATTTCAATGACAGTCAAGTAGATGATGCCGCATTCATCAAATCACTCATCGATGAAATATCTAGTAAAGCTTCCGTAGATCCAAAACGCATCTATGTATTCGGACATTCAAATGGCCACTTTATGAGTTATAAATTCGCTTGTACTTATCCTGAAACCGTTGCAGCGATAGCCGGGCTCGCTGGTGCCATGGACATTGATTCAGAAACGTGCCCGGCTACATCACCAGTCAACGTCCTGCATATCCATGGAACAATCGACGAGACCATCAATTATTTTGGGGGATCTATTTTTAGTAACCTCTATACAGGCGCGGAGCAGAGCGCAAAGCGGTGGGCGGGAATAGATAAGTGCTTACAAAGGCCAACAATTAGCCCCGCCTTTGATTTAATCCCGAGCATCCAAGGTTTAGAAACAACCCCTACTGTGTATTCATGTCCGACGACCACAGTTGAACTGTGGAGCATTAACGGTGGAACTCACGGCCCAGTTATGGATTCAACCTTCGGGTTAAAAGTAATGGATTGGCTTTTGGCGCATCCTAAGAAGTAGTGATTGATTTACCCTTTAGAGTTTGGCGACAAGGTTTTGAGGGATTTAGCAACTTTTAATAGCTGCGCGTAAGTAATCCCTCCAAGTACTTGCACTTGGATTTCAGTCGGCTCTAAATTCTTCGCCGCTTTATTTGTAAAGATTAGATACCCACCTACGCGCCCAATGTCGGCGGAGGTGCATTTGGCAGCCGAGGCTGGTTTAGTTGGATCGCAATAAACAAATAAACTGGCGCTAACGCCGTTGATCTTTACGTTTTTGAGTTGTTTTGCAAGACCAGGATCTGAACACTTAACCCCTGCCATTGTCTGCATAATCTCCAGATAGCGAACCGTCCCGCCGTACTTTGCATAAATCCATTGTTCGGCATCCTCGCCGCAGTCAATTAATTGGAAAGCGCTGCCAGATAAACCTAAGGTGTAGCTCGGCTTATAGACCGTATACGTGAGACCCGTTTGAGCATCTGAATACTTATCACCTGATCCCATCGCAATGGCCGCGCCGTGAGAAAGAAATAGCGCACAGAGAATGATTGCGATCGATTTCTTCATGCCACAATCATAACTAGGCAACTGGTTTCGGTAGACTGGGGGCCATCATGAGCGAAAAAGTAGGATTATTAAAAAGGGTTATCTCCCTCTTTGCACAGCGTAAAGCCTGGGTCAGGCAGATATTTGTCGCCGGTCTAGCAGGGGCCACAGCCTGGCAAGTCGGAGATTTACTTGTAAAAAATGGCGGCGTTGTCGCAGCAATTGTCTGTGCCTTATCCATCCGCATTTCGCTCCATAAATCGCTGCGTGAGGGCTTTGGTCAGATTGTAGGAACGGCGATTGGCGCCAGTGTTGCTCTAACAGCCGTTTCTCTCTTTGATTTTGGATTTATTTCAGTGGGAATCACAATCATTATGTGCGCTGTGATTTCCCGTGCACTTCACTTAGGTGAGGTCGCATCAATAAATGTTCCAGTGACGGCTCTGATTGTTATTGGTCCTGGTTTATCTGAGAGCACCGCAATCCACCGACTTGCATCAACGCTTATAGGCGCGGCAATCGCAATCTTCTTTTCATATTTTTCACACCATAAAACTCCAGTGGGTCGCTCCCTCGATCAGATCAAGACAGTGAGTGAAAAAGCGGCCGCTTTACTGGCGACAATGTCAGAGGGCGTAGCAACGGGCTATTCGCAAAAAGAGGCTGGAAACTGGTTGGCTAAGGCCCGTCTACTCAATGAAGAGATTCCGATAATCCGCGCGCAGTCTGTTGAGGCACGAGGACATGCCCGTTGGTTTCCAACTGCTAAGAAGGATGAGGCAGAAGAGGTATACATCCAAGGCATCGCCCTCGAACACACTGTTGTGGAGATCCGAACTATCGCTCGCACACTCTTTGATTCAGCCGTAAGCGGTGGCATTGCCGATTCAACTCAGAAGGCAATAGCAGTTGCATTATCTGCGGCAAGTTATGCAATCTCTTCCAAGTTCGATGCTGAAACTGAGAGCTCGGATGATTCTTTTCAAAGTGCGACAACAGATGCTAGAGAGGCTGGTTCGGCCTTAGCTGAGGCGCTCATTGCAGATGCTAAAGATGCCGACCAGGAACAGATTGTTCGCGGAATATCAATGGCGGCAAATATCGAGCTCATCGCCGACTCCCTCGACCAAAACTCACCATCACTTCGTGATGTGGTTACACCTGATGAGCCAGCCAACGCCAAGGTCCTTCGAGTCTCGCTCCTTTCTCAAGGTGCACGCCTAGGCAGGCACATATCTCGGGCCGTCCGAAAAATCTTTAAGAAATAACCTTGCCTGGCGGGGCTAACTCTCAGGGTGTGCAAAACGTGTTCCAAGAGATAGCCAAAAAGTAATGACCCAGAGCCCTCTCAGTGGCAAGATGTAACACATGAGCAAACCAACTATCGCCGTAAAATCCGTAGTTATTAGATTTGCCGGCGATAGCGGAGATGGAATGCAGTTAACTGGTGATCGCTTCACGATGGATACTGCCAGTTTAGGAAATGACATATCAACTCTGCCAAACTTTCCGGCAGAAATCCGTGCACCGCAAGGAACTCTGCCCGGTGTCTCATCTTTTCAACTCCACTTTGCCGATCACCACGTTTTAACGGCAGGGGATGCCCCTGATGTTTTAGTCGCCATGAATCCTGCAGCGTTAAAGGCAAACATTAAAGATATCCCCCGGGGCGCAACGATTATCGTCGATAAGGATGAGTTCACTACTCGTAACTTAACCAAGGTCGGTTATGACACCAATCCCTTAGATGATGGCACGTTGAGTAGCTACAAGATTCATCCCGTCGCCCTCACATCTATGACGGTTGCAGCGCTGGCCGAACTTCCCCTATCTCGTAAAGAGGCCGAGCGGGCAAAGAATATGTTTGCCCTCGGTCTGCTCTCCTGGATGTATCACCGTCCAACTGAGGCAACCGAGGCCTTCTTAAAGGCAAAGTTTGGCAAGAAGCCCGATATTTTAGAGGCGAACTTAATCGCTTATCGCACTGGATGGAACTATGGCGAAACGAGCGAGGATTTTGCTACCTCCTATGAAGTCGCCCCAGCACATATGCCTCCTGGTGTATATCGAAATATCGGCGGCAATATCGCACTTGCATACGGCCTTATCGCAGCTGCAAAGCAGAGCGGGCTAAAGTTATTTCTAGGTTCATATCCCATCACTCCCGCATCAGATATTTTGCACGAACTCTCCAAGCATAAAAAGTTTGGCGTTATAACTTTTCAAGCCGAAGATGAGATCGCTGCAGTTGGCTCAGCCCTCGGCGCCTCATACGGGGGAGCACTTGGAATAACAACAACATCGGGTCCAGGCATCGCCCTTAAAAGCGAGATGATCGGCCTTGCTGTGATGTTGGAGCTCCCGCTCATCATCATCGATGTTCAACGTGGTGGTCCATCTACAGGTTTGCCCACTAAGACCGAACAGGCAGATTTACTGCAGGTGATGTTTGGACGAAATGGCGAGTCACCAGCTGCCGTTATTGCAGCGTCAACACCAAGTGATTGCTTCACTATGGCGATGGAGGCGGTTCGAATCGCAACAACGTATCGCATTCCAGTATTTTTTCTCTCCGATGGTTATATCGCCAATGGTTCAGAGCCATGGAAGATTCCAGATGTTGCAACCTTGCCAGATTTATCGGTGCAGTTTGCTGAGACTCAAGAGGATTTCCTTCCATATTTACGTGATCCTGAAACCCTCGCACGTCCATGGGCGATACCTGGCACTAAAGGAATCGAACACCGCATCGGGGGAATCGAAAAGCAGGACAAGACTGGCGAGATTAATTACGAGCCAGCTAATCATGATTTTATGGTGCGCACTCGCCAGGCAAAGGTCGATGGTATTGAAGTTCCAGATCTAGAGGTCGATGATCCAAGTGGGGATGCAAAGGTTTTATTTCTCGGCTGGGGATCAACATATGGTCCCATCGCATCGGCAGTTGAAACACTGCGTAGCAACGGTGAAAAAATAGCCCAAGCCCACCTTAAGTACATCAATCCATTCCCTAAGAACTTGGGCGCAGTTCTTGAAAAGTACGAGACGGTAATTACCCCCGAAATGAACTTAGGTCAACTGGCTATGCTGCTTAGATCTAAGTTTTTGAAAGATATCGTCGGATACAACATGGTGCGCGGTCTGCCATTTACTACGGCCGAATTAGTTGAAGCTGCGATGGGGGTACTTCACAATGACTGATCTA
>CANIBB010000089.1:0-4990 GCA_947465575.1 Actinomycetota bacterium
AGAGTGCTCCCCTCGGGAGGATTCGCATAGCGGCCGAGTGCGCACGCTTGGAAAGCGTGTATAGGGCAACCTATCGAGGGTTCAAATCCCTCATCCTCCGCTGGTGATTTAGTTATGCGCTGGAGGTGCCGGCGGGGTTAAAGCGGGTCTATTACCTTGAGGGATCTTCAAGTAGTCATACCACTCTGTATAGAAGTCTTCTCGGCTAATTCCAAAGGCTGACTTAAATGCTGAAGTCCAATCATCCGATACTCCATAAAGAGATACAAACTTGAATAGGGCATCTAATCCACCATGTCTTGCGGCAAGAAGTTCAACACCGTAGAAGTTCTGGCTCGACATACAGCTTCCACCCCAATTTCTATCTTTAGATTCAAAATCTTGAAGAGTTTTCGTACAAAGGACTTTTGGAAAACCTTCGATTATGTTTGATGATATAAAGAAGTCAAAATAAGACTTTTTCTGTGCATTTGAATCTGAAATAGCGAGAGCTGCAAATAACTGTACAAATCCCTCTCTGACCCAAGCAGGAATTTGATTCTTTGTTCCATCATAGATAATAGACCCATATTGAGCTTGTAGTTCATACATCGTCGCTACATCATGAGCCACCATGTAGTTCAAGGTATTTATTTGCGAAGGAGTCAAAGCTTTTTCAGTAAATTTTTCGTTTTGCGTTGCGTTTAAAACAAAGTAACCATATCCCAGTTGTACATGGCCGCAATAAATACCAAGAGGTTGCTCTGGAACCGATCTTCCACACGCTATTGGTCTTCCAGTTGTTGCTAGCCATTCTTCGGTATCACCAAAAACTGCAAAGGGTTCTTGAAGAAGAGAATATCCATTGGCGGTAAAAGTTGAAATAAGTAGATCCGAAGCCCTGCTTGCCCCACCCCAGGCTGAGTCATAGCCAGGCTGAACAATCAGTTTTATAGGGGTAAAGGTGTTGCTACTTTTACTTCTCCACAGTTTCCAATTGGATTCTATTTGAGAAATAACCAAATCATGCCCGCTTAGTTGAGCAGTAGGTGTGCTAGTTGGCTTTGGCAACTGAACTATGATGCCTTTGCCCCATTGCAATTTCTTACCAACTTTGACACAAGTGAATTTTTTTCCAGAGAGGAGAGTCGTTTGCCCAGCCTTGGAGCACTTTGCTCCTGTTTTAATGGCCGATACACCAGCCTCCACGCTTAACATTGAAAAACCAATTGATAGGCTTATAATTACAGCTAATCCTTTTTGCGGGTTCACTCTCATAGTCGAACTGTAGGACTCGCTTCGCCAGATTCACTAACTTAAAGGAATTCTAGATCGCCTTTTATGACCCATTTACCCAAAAATGCGGAATTGCCAATGCTGGAGGGTTCAGATCCCTCACCGTCCGCCAGATTTACTACCTCTGTGAAAAACCCAGAAGCCTTGTCTTAACAGTCGAAATCTACAAAGTCGGCCTTCTATACGATCATCGAGTTGCATTGAAGGAAGTTAGAGTGAAAGGCGTGGTTAATCAGAGTCGAGTTGTAAAGAATCAACACACTTTTGTTAAATGCCGAAGTAACAAGTGGAGAAAATATTACGGAATTGCACATGCGGAAGCACTTATAAACGGAAAAAGTATGAAAACTCTTCGGGTTAGATCAGAAAATATAGAAAGCTTCCAATGTGGAAATTGATGTAAACTTTTCTTATGAACGATGATGATGCGACACTTCGAGATGATGAATGGGATGCCCGGTACTTTGGCCTGATAAATGAATTGGCCGAAAAGCATGCCTCTCGTTATGAACTTCAAACCGATGAATTGCTCAAAAAACGTCTACTAAAAGTCGAATTCAACGGTGCAAATATCGAATTCAAATTGACGCCTAATGGATGTTGGTTTTGCACAGATGATTCTCTAGGCCAGCAAAATACAAACTCGTGGGTTCGAATGGGTTGGGGAAGATCAGCTAAGCGAAGATCGCTACCGAACTACTTTGCAGAAGCAGAGGCCTCAATAATTCTCGGTCAGATGGGCTAAGGTGGCGGTCTTCATTAATTACTTAGAGTTACGTTGGTGACTGCGAGTAACCAGTCCTTTTTGATACTTTCCTGGGATGAAATTATTTAGGAAGAAGAGTATCGATCCAAATTCAGGTCCAGGTTGGAGTGCTTATATAGAATCCCCTGAAGATTTCGCTGAAGTAGCTTGGCAAGAGGAGATCCAGCGTCACATAGACGAAATGACTACTGGAAATAGAGTGAAACATTTCTTCACATATTGCTTGTATAAAGTTAAATATCGATTTATGAGAAATAATCCTGTTGATGAATACTCAGGCGGCTTTGGTGATGATGAAATACATGTGAGAAGGATGTGTGATATTTATGATGAAAATAGAATCAAATTCGAAGAGTTTGCAGAAGAGGTCTTGGATAAAGGGTTTGCGTCAATCGTGCATGAAACCAAACTTGTAATCTTCCAGCGAGAGGACTTACCACGCAATCCAGGTATTGCATTGTTTAGTGAAAATCTGGATGGCACCAACCGCTTTAAGGATGGCTGGATGAGCAACTCCGGTACCCGCGAGCAACAAGTGAGTTCAATAGTGTTGCAACTAGCTGGAAAGGCTGCCTCAATTGAAGGTTATTAAATCTGCTCGGTAAATCTAAGTCTCATGCACTTCTACCGTATGATTCCAGAGGAGGATTCGCATAGTGGCCGAGTGCGCGCGTCTCGAACACGCGTAGACGAAAGTCTCGAGGGTTCAAATCCCTCATCCTCCGCTCGTTTTCTTCGGACATCCTCCGCTCTTTTTATTAGCACAGGCTTATTCTCATCCTATGGCAACTAAAGACCGCAGCGGATACCTTACGTGGAAACATGGAAGAACTTGGTTTCGCGTAATCGGAGACCTTAAATCTCCATTCATTCCAATTGTTGTAATGCATGGTGGTCCAGGCAGTGCTCACAACAATGTTCTCACGATAGCAAAACTGTTGAACGCTACAGGCCGGCCCGTAATTGTTTATGATCAAATTGGTTGCGGTAAATCAACATCATTAAAATCAAAGCCTGCCGAGTTTTGGACAATGGAACTATTCGAAGAAGAGTTATCAAGAGTTATAAAGCATCTTAAAATTGAGAAGCGCTACATACTTGCAGGTGCATCTTGGGGTGGGATGCTGGCGCTGAATTACGCAATCAAGAAACCTAAAGGTTTAAAAGGTTTAATCATTGCTAACTCGCTTCCATCAAGTCAGATGTGGGTTCGAGAAACTCGGAAACTAGTCGCGAAATTGCCTGCAAAACACCGCGAAGCGATATATAAATATGAGAAGTTAGGCAAGTACACCAACAAGGAATATCTAGCGGCCAACGCTGAGTTCGCTAAACGTCATATTCGGCAGATTCCTCTACTCGTTGACAACGCGCCAAAGCGAATAGTCGGTAAGCATGTTTACGAGGCGATGTGGGGACCTACTGAATTTACAGTTCGAGGCTCGCTAAAGGATTGGTCGGTAGAGAAGGAACTTCAGCGCATTAAGGTTCCTACTTTTTTTATTAATGGTGAAAATGATGAAGCAACCCCGACGATGCAGAGATTTATGAAAGCTCGCGTTAAAGGATCTGAGTACTACTGCATTAAAGGAGCAGCGCACTATGCTTTTGCTGAAGCACCGCTTGAATGGATGCGGGCAACCGAGAAGTGGCTAACCTCCAAGAGGCTTTAATTACAGCAGGCTAAATCTCAACGCCAATGTATTTGGTTTGTAAGAACTCATGAATTCCATCGAAGCCGCCTTCACGGCCCAGCCCGGATTGCTTCACGCCGCCAAATGGTGCGGCAGGATCTGAAATGACGCCCTTATTGATGGCGACCATTCCTGACTCCATAGCTTCAGCTGTTCGCAATGCCCGCGTTAAGTTTGATGAGAATACATAACTAATAAGTCCGAAATCAGTGTCATTTGCCCAGGCGATACCTTCGGCATCGGTATCGAAGATTACGACTGGTGCAACTGGTCCAAAGATTTCGTGGCTAAGAATTGGGTTATCTCTCTCAACTGTAAGCACTGTGGCTGGGTAAAAAGCACCGTCGCCTTCGGGCTTAGCTCCACCAACTTGTACTTTCGCACCAGCAGCGATTGATTCATCGACGATTTCCGCTATCTTGTTGCGCTCTTTCATTGAAACACTTGCACCGAGCGTTGTTGTTGCATCCGTACCGCGGCCCATAACGAACGCCGACATTGATTTAGTTAGCTCGGCGATGAACTTATCGGCGATGGGGCGTTGTACATAAATTCGATTTGCAGATGTGCAGGCTGCGCCTCCGTTGCGCATCTTGGCAAGAAGTAACTGCGGAATAGTGATTGCTAAATCGGCATCGTCATGAATGATTACTTGAGCGTTTCCGCCGAGCTCCATTGAGCAACGAATAACATTGTCGGCCGCCTCTTTAAGTAGTACGCGACCAACTTCGGTTGACCCAGTGAATGAAAGATTCTTAACGCGTGGGTCATGTAGCATCTTTGAAATCGCTGGTCCGGTTTTCTCTGGAAGAACTAAATTCAAGACACCCTTCGGCAAACCTGCACGCTCCAAGACATCAACGATGTACATCGCAGTTAATGGAGTTTCAGTTGCTGGTTTTAAAATCATTGTGCAGCCCGCAGCAACGGCTGGGCCGATTTTGCGAGTGGCCATTCCTGCCGGAAAGTTCCACGGAGTGATAAGAATGGAGAGACCGATTGGTTGGTGGGTTACCAGGATGCGCTTATCGCCCGATGGAGACATTCGGAAATCTCCAGGGGTGCGAACGGCCTCCTCGGCAAACCAACGGAAAAACTCGGCGGCATATCCCGCTTCTCCGCGAGCATCTGGCATCGCTTTGCCGTTTTCACGTGAGATCAAGGTTGCAATTGCCTCAATCTCACTCGTCATAATCTCGAAGGCTTTGCGCAAAATCTCTGATCTAAATCGCGGCGCCGTCTTGGCCCACGAAAC
>CANIBB010000090.1:0-4977 GCA_947465575.1 Actinomycetota bacterium
ACGAGAACTGGACCATTTGAACCATCTCGGCCACTTAATAGATTTTTCTCAATAGGTTTAGGTGTGACTGATTTAATAGTCGATGAGATGGTAGAGCAACTAGTGAGCAGTGAAATCACTAGGGATGCAAGTAATATTTTCTTATAGCGCATCGAACTCAAACTCATAAGTAACGGGCAATGGCGCAGTCCCCGCTAGGCGAAATAGACGAATCGCCAGTTTTTTTCTTACCTTTTGTGTCGAAGAAACGGCATCGGTATGAATCGCTATTGCGATTGCAATTTTGGCAGTAAGTGCACTTAACTCCTCAAGCAATATCTGTTCACCCTCGTTGGCATGGATCTTTCCATCTATCGTTAAAAGGCTAAGCGCCCCCGTCAATGACATCTCAGCGGCAGAACGCTCTTTTACGGTCGCCTCTCGCGCTTGATATGCCGAGGCTGTTAAGAGCAGGGATGAGGCTGGATCGGCGAAATCGCTGCGTGCTAGCTCTAATGCAATCGCTGCACGGCGCTGAAGTAGGCCATCTAGATTTGCCCAACTCGTTTCAACGCGGTGGTGGAGTCGATCCAGACGCGTTGCCAGAAATGACAAGTACCAGAGCGTAATGAGAATAATCAAGGCAACTGCCAATGTTGTTTTCACGGTTTACCGCCATCCTTTGATAGAAAACGGTTCCATGAACGGTTCTCCGAGGTGAGAGTTATCTTTTCGCCGCCAACCATGGCCATCTCATAGATCGAAAATATCTGATCTGCGACAACTTCCCAGTCAAAAATCTGGGCATGGGCCTTACCTTTGACTGAGAGTTCATTGCGTTTACTCTCATCGCGCAAAAGATCAATAACTATCTTTGCTAAATCCGTTGAATCCTCTGAGGTAAATAACGCTCCAAATTCGCCGCTCCCAAGAAGTGAATCAAATGCTGCAATATCACTTGCGACAACACATGCGCCTCCAGCGAGGGCTTCAGCTAAAATAATTCCGAATGACTCTCCCCCTGTATTAGGTGCAACATAGATTGCAACTGAAGACATAAAATCTGCTTTTTCGCTCTCACTAATTCTTCCTAAGAATTCAAAGCGGTGTCGAAGCTGAGGATCAATAGATTTCAAGACCTCTTGCGAATCCCCTGGACCGGCAACTAGAACTCTTACATCAGGTGCAAAACGCGCAATCATGGGAAGTGCATCGAGCAGAACTTGAAGACCTTTTCGCGGCTCTTCAAAGCGACCAATGAAGCCGATTGTGTTTCCAGACCATTTATCCTGCCGAACGCCATTTGCATATCGCTTGGCATAGATTCCATTCGGAATCACTACTGCATCGGTCTCTAAGTGATTTGTAAGAGTCAGACGCGCAGCCTCTGAGACTGCAATTCGAGCTGATAGTTTTTCAATCGCCGGTTCAAGGATTGGGCCAATGGCATAAATGACTTTTTGGTGCTTAGCCGCGGCGTGAAAGGTTCCAACCATCGGGCCTTCAGCGGCCCAGCAGGCAAGCAAAGAGATGGATGGAATCGCAGGTTCATGCAGATGCAAAATATCGAAATTACCAGATGCGATCCACTGACGTACTCGCGCAAAGGCAATTGGACCAAAGAGAACGCGGGCCACTGCACCGTTATATGGAATTGAAATCGGTTTTCCTGCATTGACAACATAGGGTGGCAGTACGCTCTCATCAATGACCGGTGCCAAAACCGATACATTGTGACCAGCTTCGATAAGAAACTCTGCTAAATCACGGACGTGATTTTGAACTCCACCAGGTGTGTCCCAACCATAAGGACAGACAATCCCAATCCTTAACTTTTCTGAAATCATTAACCGCGCTCCTTGAAATCTCCATCGACCCAAATGCGCTGCATCATGTGCCAATCTTGAGGATGGGCTGCGATTCCCTTAGCAAAGAGGTCGGCGCTACTCTGAATAATCGCAGCTATTTTCTCGCTCTCACTTCCATAAGTTGGCATTGGAACCTTTTCAAAATCGATATGTATTCCCGACTCAGTATATGAAACCATCGCATAAAGGAGTGGCGCTTGCGTTTTTAAGGCAAGAACCGCTGGGCCAGCTGGCATTCGTGCCGGTCCCCCAAAGAAATTCACATTAATTCCAGAGCGGGATAAATCCCTATCAGCGGCAAGGGCAACGACACATCCAGCCCTTAATCGCAGGGCCAATGTGGGGATCACTCGACCATCAAGAGGCAGCGCCTCCATTCCGAAAGCGGCACGATATGCCATGAACTTCTTAAAGAGAGCTTCAGGTTTTAGGTGCTCTGCAACGGTTACCAGGCGTGCACCTTTTCCGCAGAAATAAGCTGCTGCGTGATCGTAATTTCCAACGTGTGGCAATGTGACAATGGCGCCCGTGCCTGCGGTGATCGCATCGAGAAGTAAATACTCATTCGTAGTAGTAACGGTATTTTGAATGCGCTCTAGCGACCAATCAGGAAGTCTGAAAGTATCGCACCAGTATCTAATTGCGGAGCGCATTCCTCGGTAGACCAGTAAATCTAAATCAAGAGAGGTAATCGATGGCTGTGTTCGAGCCAGATTTGAGCGCAAGCGTTGAACACTGGCACCATTTCTCTTAGTTAAGAGATCTGAGATTTTATAGGCTGTTCTGTAAACAAAGTTTTCAGGTAGCCAGCGCAGTAAACGCCAGGCAGCAAAATAACCCCATGAGGTGACTCTCTCCATCATTTATTGTGATGACCTCTAATAATCATCAACCGTTGCGTAACGGTGATGATGCCCAATATCGCAAGTAGCCACATTCCAATAGTTAAGGCATAAGGAAGGCCGAGACCATCCAATGCGATCGCCGATAAGGAAATAACTAAACGCTCTGTCCGCTCGGCAATTCCACCTGAACATGCAATCCCGAATATCTCGGCCTTTGCGCGAATGTAAGGCACAAGTATCCCAGTCACTGAAGCTACAACTACGACGATGGCGAGTTGATCTTCACTATCAATGAGGAATATCAGTAGACCAATTAATACGGCGGAGTCAGTTATCCGGTCAATCGTGGAATCGAGAAACCCTCCCCATCGACTTGCACCAGCGTGAGAAATGCGCGCCATCGTTCCATCGAAGAGATCGCTAAGGGCAAAGAAGGAGATAACGGCAGTACCGAGAAAGAAATCTCCACGCGGGTAGAAATAGAGAGAGGAAGCTACGACTCCGATAGCACCTACCCATGTGACGGCATTTGGCGTAATTCCCAGGCGCACGGCAAAGGCGGCTACGGGTGTTATGAATCTCGTAACGGCGGGTTTCACAATGCGACTAATCATCACCACCCATCGTAGGCTGAGCAGGTGAATTCCACCGCATCCACGCTCTCTATCGCCGTCTATGGCCATGAGAGCGCACATCCAGAGGCCGTAGCAAAAGCCTTTCATGGCCATACATCACTCGCCGCCGAGGCCCAATCTGACTGTGCGATCTTTGTCGTAAATCCATCTACTGGAATTGATCAAAGAACAATCGATATCTGGCGTGCCATAGATGAGCTGCAAACACCACGCATCGTCGTGGTGACGCAGTTAGAGAATCTAGAGGCCGATTTTGATGATGCAGTCATGCTCGCAAATAGAGTCTTTGATCATATGGCAACACCATTTTTAGTATTACATGATGATTTAGGGTTACCGTGCGCTTTGATTTCTCTTAAGACAATGCGGATTGTGGACTACAGCACAACGCCTCCACAAGATATTGCATGTGAGCCAGAGCATGAGCTTCTAGTTCAAGAGTTTCGAGACGAATACATGGAGCTAACCACTTCACTTGGTAGTAGTGCATTTGCCGCTGGAATGTTATTTCCAGCTATCCCCTTATGGATTGAAAAGGGAATTGGCGTAGATATTGTTAAGAACTACCTGTCGCAACTTAACAACTAACTACCAGGCAGCTGCAATCTCATCTCGAGTCAACATCAATAACTGCGGAATAACTTTCGTGCGCCCAATGATCGGCATGAAATTTGCATCACCACTCCAGCGAGGCACTAAATGTTGGTGAATATGGTCTGCGACACCAGCGCCAGAAATTGCACCTTGATTCATTCCTAAGTTAAAACCCTCAGGTGCTGAAACCTTGCGGATTGTCATCATCGCATGAGCGGTCAATGCCGTGATTTCATTGCGCTCTTCGGTAGTTAAATCCGTTAAATCTGCAACGTGTCGATAGGCGCAGACAAGTAAGTGTCCCGGGTTGTAGGGGTACAAATTCATTACAACATATGCATGAAGGCCCCGATGAACGATTAATCCTTCTGCATCACTTAACTGCGGGATGCGACAGAAAGGACATTCAATGTCATTGCCCTCAAGTGGTCGGTTTTCGCCACGAAGATAATCAAGACGATGCGGCGCCCACAATCGCGCCCAACCATCTGGAAATCCAGCGCCATCAATGCTCATCGTTAGACCTGTGTGCGTTCGAGGACGCTCTTTTTAATCTCAGCGATGGCATCGGCGATGGGGACGCCATTTTTCTGCTCACCATCTCTATAGCGAAATGAGACTGCCCCGGCCGCTTGATCCTCAGCTCCAGCAATGACCATAAATGGAATCTTCTGCATCTGAGCATTGCGAACCTTTTTCTGCATGCGATCATCGGAGCTATCGAGCTCTGTTCTGATTCCAGCTTTGCGCATCTGGCCCATGACATCGGCTAGGTAGTCGGCAAACTCTTCGGCAACTGGAATTCCAATTGCTTGGACAGGGGCCAGCCATGGTGGGAATGCACCTGCATAGTGCTCGGTTAACACTCCGAAGAAACGTTCGATCGAACCAAAGAGTGCGCGGTGAATCATTACCGGACGTTGACGCGAACCATCGGCTGCGGCGTATTCAAGTTCGAAGCGCTGCGGAAGTTGAAAATCAACTTGAATCGTGGACATCTGCCAGGTGCGGCCAATGGCATCTTTAGCCTGCACTGAGATTTTAGGTCCGTAAAAA
>CANIBB010000091.1:0-4908 GCA_947465575.1 Actinomycetota bacterium
ACCAATACTCTGATGGTATTTGGGTCTATGCCGTCTAACTCTTTTATTGCTGCGAGTGAGGTTTTACGTAGATCACTTAATTGAAACAATCCATCGTCAACTAAAGCACGCCTGGCAGGTGCGGAAAGACCTATTTCGCACCATGCCCCATCAACGGCGGCGTAAGCATCAATCACGACATCACTATTCGTAACTGCTGAATCCTTTGCTGATCTCTTGGCCGCCCGCGCCGCCGCGCCAGCCCGCTTGGCTTCTGCCGCAAGTTTTTTAATCTTTGCAGGTGATTGTTTAGCCACTATCAAAACTCCGTTCCTCACGAAATAGAAACCTCACGAAATACATTCCTCACGAAATAGAAACCTCACGAAAGAATTTTCTGCGTTGCGCTCAACAAATTTTGTGGTTACCGCGACTGAGGGGTTACCCTTGCGTTAGGTAGTTCACGAAAATGTGAGATTTAATAGATCAAATGCCTCTCCACATTGAAGGAAGTTCTCATGCTTAAAACCTCTACTAACTCTACAAGCCTACGTGCATTTGCAATCGTATCCCTCGTCGGATTCTTCTTTATCTCCAGCTCGGTAAGTGCAAACGCCACGTATGTAGTAAATGTTTCTCCGGCTAAAAACGCTTCAGCCGGGAGCTTTACATGTGCTGAGGGCGGCAAGTGCGCCATTGGCGATACTGGTCCAGGAGGAGGAAGAGTCTTCTATATTCTTGAGGCATCTACGAAGTCTGCCTGGCATTATTTAGAAGTAGCCCCAGACGCATGGAATTCTGGAAAAGCTGATCCGAGTACTCCATGGTGCTCCAATAGTGAGAGTTTTATCAAAGCGTTAAATACTGTTGCCACGCCTGTTCGTTCAGATACAAGTAGCCTTATTGGTGCTGGTGCAAGAAATTCAAAAGCGATGCTGGCTAGTTGTGAAACTGGCGCTGCAAACATAGCTTCTGCATATAACGGAGGCGGAAAATATGATTGGTACCTGCCATCGGCCGAAGAGCTTAATCAACTGTATAAAATCAGAAACGCTTTAGGCATTTTCGCCTCCGGAAATTATTGGTCCTCGACAGAGGTTGCAGCTAATTATGGAAAGACGCACGCCTTCAAGACTGGTTTCGCGAGCTTTACTACGAAAAAAACCTGCGCCCATGTTCGTCCGATTCGAGCTTTCTAGTCCGATCGCTCTTTAATCAACAGCTTTTTAGAATTTGCATTGTGCGGGAAAAGGGACTTCCGTGCCTTGCCTTGGTAAATCTCCCAAGAATTGAGTTGGGGGAATGCTTTGAATAGCTTTAGGTTCGTCGTATAGTTACGCCGTGAACCTTGACTTAAGTAAGTTACGCACAATCTTCACTTCCTCTTTAGCCTCTGATTGTCTGGATCATTTGAACTATCGCAATCAAGTGCTTGGCTCGGACATCACGATGATTTCAGGTGATGGCGTCATGATGGGATTCGCGTTTCCGGTCAAATTGGAAATTGTCGAAGCAGCACCTGAAGTTCCATACGTCGGATTACTTAAAGCACTTGATGCCGTCGGAAAAGATCAGGTGTATGTGTCTCCAACCAATCGTCACGGTCACGGCTCTTTGTGGGGCGAGCTTCTTTCCACGGCTTGTGCCTTTAAAGGCGTTGCCGGAACGCTAACCGACGGACCCGTGCGCGATGTTGCCCGCACAAGGGCATTGGGATTTAAAGTCTTCGGAGTAAATACAAGTCCGCTCGATATTAATAGTCGATATGAAGTGATCGCACACGATGTTCCAGGCGTGATTGATGGAGTGAGAATCAATCCAGGAGACTTAATTGTTGCCGATCTTGATGGAGTTGTTGTTGTTCCCAAGGATGTGATTGGCGAGGTTGTTCGAAGAGTTGAAGAAAAGGATGCGGGTGAAAATCAATTCCGCAAAGCGGTTAAAGAGGGCATGAGCCCAAGTGCAGCATTTGCTAAATACGGCGTTCTCTAGGCGGGACTGTCTTTCTAACAACCAAACTAAGACGATTATTTTTTACAGCTCAAGAACAAGCTTTCCGGTAGTTGCTCGAGCTTCCAGATCTTGATGTGCCTGTGACGCATTCTCTAGTGTGTATCGTCCACCAATTCGCACATTTATATGGCCATTTAAATGAGCCTTGAATACCTCATTGGCACGCCAAAGCAGTTCTTCTCGATTCGAAATAAAATGTTTCAATGTTGGTCGGCTGAGGAAAATCGAATTCGCAGTTAGCTTGGTCAAATCAATTGGTGGGACTGGTCCGCTTGCATATCCATAGATTACGAAAGATCCACGTGGGCGAACGCAGGCGAGACTTTCATCGAACGTAGTTCTTCCGATACCGTCATATACAACATGTGCGCCGCCACCGGTACTAAATTCCATAACACGTTGATGAAACCCTGGGTACCCAATCGCGAGATCAGCACCGTTTTCCACGCAGAGTTTTCGCTTTGCATCTGTCGAAGCCGTTGCGATTACGAGGCCGCCGAGCGATTTAATAAATTGGATAAGCAAGAGTCCAACTCCACCAGCCCCAGCGTGTACGAGGGCTATGTCTCCTGGCTTTATAGTGTGGGAATCAACGGCAAGATAATGCGCAGTCATTCCTTGAAGAAGAAGCGCCGTTGCTTGTGCATCATCGATTCCATCTGGGATTGGAATGAGTTCTTGACTTGGAAGTGTTGCAACCTCGGCATATCCGCCAGTAGATCCAACCCAACCGACTCGCATACCAACCGACAAACCTGATGGTGCAGCGCCGTTTATTTCGCGAATAACTCCCACGCCTTCAACTCCAGGAGTGAATGGCAGCGGACGTGGGTATAAACCGCTGCGATGGTAGGTGTCGATGAAGTTGACGCCTGCCACCAGGACATCGACGAGAGATTCGTTCTCGCCCATGATTGGAATTGGGCGATCAACGCATTTCAATTTCTCTGGCCCGCCGGTTTCAGCGATCTCAATGGCTTTCATGCTACCGATTCTAAAGTTTTATCAAGGATGTGTACATTGCAACATCCCTGAATTCTGCTTTAGTAGCGGGCTTGAAAACGACCACCTCTTTCGAAAATATCGAGGCGTAACTAAAACAATTTTGGCGTGAGAGTTTTTTCAAGAGTGGAAAACCACTCTTGGCCAAGAAGTATCGGTGGATGCTCTTTGTCCTCCAAAGAGCCGTCAAAAACTCCCTGATCTGGGTTCTGACGAACCTGATAGAGACTAGCGTGGCGCGATTCTCCTTCCCATTGCAACCATTCCTCCCATGGCAACTCTTTCCTTAACTGTGCATCGTTAGAGAAAGAATGAAGCACGCCTGTTGATATGAGGCTATATGGGTAGACAATCCATTGAAAATCTTCGTAAGGGTTTTTCTCTAACGATGAATTTCTGGCAGGTGCCAAGAAAACCTCATCGAAGTCAAGATCAATGGAAACGCAAAATTTTTCTACTCCAGAGGATCGAAGTTGTGCTGCGAAATCCTCACTCCAAGAATTGGCGCTCTTTACCATTTAGTGTCCTTTCATATTGATGTTTCGATTGTTGAAGCTCACCCATCCCAACTCCTGGAACCCTCCGGAAGCATTACGCAGACTTTAAAGGTGATGTGAGGCGAGAGAAAGCATTAGCTTCAACTATTTTGGATTTTTTCCGCAATGTAAGAATCCGCCTAAATCGGAAATTCTTACTTGGTAATAGAAAAAATGGGAGAGTAGTTAATGGGTGAAAACTTAGGATAGCAATGGTGGCAGGAACAGAATTGCGCCCACGTCACCAACCAACTTTGCTCCTGTGGCAGCCGCCGGGATTACGAAGGTTTCTCCTGATCTAATCGCAATCTCACCTGAATCCCATGTGAGATGACCACTGCCATGGCTCACGATAAGAATTGAAAAAGAGTTTGAAGGCAATGTGACTTCAGAGGTTGTATTGACTCGGAGTGCTCTAAAGAATTCATCACCCTCTTTCGCAAAGAGAGAGTTGATATTCGAGGAGTCTGTCTTGAGCAGTTCGCGCTCTTTAGGAAAATAGTTTTCAATTGCGTAGGGATCAGGCTTTAGCGTCAGTCCTGAGATTACTTTCTCCCAACCTAGCCCCAAGGTTGCAGCGCTCTGACTTAACCCAAAGCTTTTATATTCACACAAGATTGAAAAAGAGGTGGGCTCTTGGCATTCGGCAATCAAAGTTCCTGGTCCAATTGCGTGCAATGTTCCGGCCGGGACATAAATTACTTGACCAACTGAGACGGTGTATTCATTCATTAATCCTAAAATCTTTTCAACAGATTGATCCTGAATATGAAGTGCGAGCTCCTCGGCGGAAATCTCTTCCCGCATTCCAAGCCAAATTTTGGAACCTGGGTCAGTGTCAAGAACAATCCAACCTTCAGTCTTTCCAAAGAAACTATTGAGATGTTGCTTTGCAAAGTCACGAGTGGGGTGTGCGTGTATTGGCAATCTCTCACCTGCATCCAGGAGTTTTACAAGCAAGGAGCTATTGTCCTTCATGACTTTGGAAAGCTCCTCGCCCAACCATGCTTGCGGATTCGCTGTAATTAGATCATCGAGGAAGCCTTCTTCTGTTACAGAAGTGCCCGTTTTTGGGTTGGCACCTTTAGGCAGAATGCTTGGTGGCAGTTTTGTAATTGACCCAACCCAATCCTCAGGACCTTGGACATCATTGGTTTGAGCTCGGAATTTATTAATCTTTGCGCCGCCTGCATAAAAAACAGGGACTCGATTGTCAGCAAGCTTTAGCGGCCTCACGGCAGAGTGTGACATAGGCAGAGAGTATTGAGCAGGGTTACCCAAGGCAAGAAAAAGTTCACATGGCGTTTTTTATTGTTACTTGCTCATGTTCTATTGGGTAATTAAACAAAGATATGTGCGGGAGAAGGGACTTGAACCC
>CANIBB010000092.1:0-4865 GCA_947465575.1 Actinomycetota bacterium
AAGGAGCACCCATGCCCGGTACACGAGGAACGTATCGGCGGGTGCTCCTTAAACTTTCTGGAGAAGTTTTTGGTGGAGCTAAAGGCATCGGTGTTGATCCCGATGTTGTGCAAGATATTGCACGACAGATAGCCGACGTTGCACGCACCGGTGTTCAGGTAGCGATTGTTGTCGGTGGCGGTAATTATTTCCGCGGGGCTGAGCTTCAACAGCGAGGAATGGATCGCTCTCGAGCCGACTACATGGGAATGCTCGGAACCGTGATGAACTGTTTAGCGCTTCAGGATTTTCTTGAAAAAGAGGGGATTCAAACTCGCGTACAGACTGCAATCACGATGGGTCAGGTCGCCGAGCCCTATGTTCCACTTCGCGCCATTCGACACTTAGAAAAGGGACGCGTAGTTATCTTTGGTGCGGGCGCTGGAATGCCGTACTTCACAACCGATACTGTTTCAGCACAACGCGCTCTTGAAATCGGTGCCGAAGCCTTACTTCTTGCCAAGAGTGGCGTTGACGGTGTTTACAGCGCAGATCCAAAGAAGGATCCGAGCGCTACTAAGTTCGACAGCATCTCTTACGATGAGGTTTTATCTAAGTCGTTGGCTGTGGCCGATGCAGCAGCATTTGCTTTGTGCCGTGAAAATAAACTGCCAATAGTCGTCTTTAATCTTATGGAAAATGGAAATATTGGCCGTGCCGTTCGCGGTGAAACGATTGGCACCTTGGTCGCTTAAGCGAATCAAGGTCGACTTAAAAAGGAGCAACGATGTCAGATGTAGCAAGTGTCCTAAAGGATGCTGACACCAAAATGAGCAAGGCTGTTGAGGTCGCAAAGGATGATTTTGCCTCTATTCGTACAGGCCGTGCACACCCATCGCTCTTTAATAAGATTATGGTCGATTACTACGGCACCTATACCGCCCTTTCCCAACTAGCCTCAATTCAAATTCCAGATGCGCGAATGGCAACTATCGCCCCATTTGATAAGGGTGCAATGGCCAACATTGAAAAAGCAATCCGTGATTCAGATTTAGGTGTCAACCCATCAAGTGACGGTGTTTTAATTCGGATTAATTTTCCTCAATTAACCGAAGAGCGCCGCAAAGAGTACATAAAAGTCGTAAAGGGAAAAGCTGAGGACTCCAAAATATCTATGCGCAATGTCCGTCGTGCAGCCAAAGAAGCAATTGAGAAGATGGAAAAAGATGGCGATGTTGGTAAAGACGATGTAGCTCGCGGAGAAAAAGAGTTAGAAAAAATTACATCCGATCATGTTGCTAAAGTCGATGAAATGTTTAAGCACAAGGAGGCCGAACTTCTAGAAATCTAGGGGGCGGTGACTCTATGTCTGATATACATGCGATTAATGAGGCGATAAACAAGCGGGCAGGGCGAAAGCTTTTGCCCTCCATCGCTGTCTCATTATCTTTAATTGCACTCATTTGGTTTGCTCTGTCTTACCAGCGTGAAATCTTCGCAGTGGTAGTTAGCATTGCCGTGTTGCTTGGAATTCGGGAGATCGTTCGAGCATTTAATGTTCGCGGAATATATCTCTCATTTAATGCATTAATTCTGGCCAGTCTGGCTCTTTCCTACGCTGCGTGGAATGGTGGAGTAGCCGGCCTTGCGATTGCAACTGCTATCGCTATTCCAGTTCTGTTAATTCAACTTTTAACTAAGGGTCCTGAAGGTTTTGTAGCAAGTGCCACGGCCACGACATTTTCGCTTTTGTACCTTCCATTCTTAGGCGGGTTCCTTATTCTTCTTGCCCGTCCAAGTACTGGCTTTGAGCGCGTAATGACCTTTGTGGTCTTGGTTTCCTGTAATGACACATTTGGATACATCGTTGGCGTTTTAATCGGCAAGCACCCATTGGCGCCAAAAATCTCCCCTAAGAAGAGCTGGGAGGGCTTGATTGGCTCCCTTGTCTTCACGATAACCGGTGGCATCCTCGCCTTTACATACATTATGGATATGCATTGGTGGATCGGTGCAGTTGTTGGCTTAATGATTGTCTTTACCGCAACTTGTGGGGATCTGATTGAAAGTGCGATGAAGCGTGATTTGGAGCTTAAAGATATGGGTTCACTTCTACCCGGCCACGGTGGAATGTTGGACCGCTTGGACTCGGTTTTATTTTCAGCACCTGCATTGTGGCTAGCACTTGAGTTAGTCAAGGCCTGGCTATGAGTATTCCCGAGATCAATTTAGTTTTCGATGAACCCGTCCAGCGCAAAAAAGTACCTAAGCACTTAGCTGATTACTCTCCAGAAGAGCGTCGTGAAGTAGCAAAGGCTTTGGGTCTGCCTGCATTTAGGGCTACACAAGTTGCAACGCATTATTTTGCACATCTTTCAAATGACCCACAGACCTGGAGCGATATCCCGGCCGACATGCGCCAGAGCATTGCAGATCAGTTGACTCCAAAACTCATTGAGTTAGTTAGATCAGTTACGTGTGATGAAGGAATGACGCGTAAGGATTTATGGAAGCTACACGATGGCGTCCTCGTTGAAAGTGTTTTAATGCGCTATAGCGATCGAGTAACCGTCTGCATCTCCTCACAAGCTGGATGCGGTATGAACTGCCCATTTTGTGCAACAGGGCAAGCTGGATTAACACGAAATTTGAGCGCCGGTGAAATTACTGAACAGATTGTCGCCGCTGCACGAGCATGTGCAAATGGCGAACTACCCGGTGGCCCTACGCGACTTTCCAACATTGTTTTTATGGGCATGGGTGAACCCCTGGCTAACTACAACGCTGTGATGCGATCTGTACGAAATATCACTGATCCAAATCCAGATGGCTTAGGCATTAGCGCGCGTTCGGTCACAGTATCGACCGTCGGCCTTGTTAACGGAATTGAAAAACTCACCGAAGAAGGGATTGCAGTGACCCTTGCCGTCTCACTTCATACTCCCGATGATGAGCTCCGGGATACGTTAGTGCCGATTAATTCACGCTGGAATATCAGAGAGGTTTTGGCCGCTGCCGATGCGTATGAAAAACGCACGGGCCGCCGCTATTCCATCGAATATGCGCTCATTCGAGACATAAATGATCAATCGTGGCGCTCGGATTTGTTAGGTCGTTTACTTAAGAATCGAAATGCCCACGTTAATTTAATTCCGCTCAACCCCACGCCTGGGTCAAAATGGACGGCATCGCGCCGCGAAGACGAGGCCGAGTTTGTTCGAATCTTAGAAAGTTACGGCGTACCCGTAACAGTTCGAGATACCCGAGGCAGAGAAATCGATGGCGCATGCGGACAGTTGGCGGCGGCGGAAAAAACCAGAACAGACTAGTTAGCTTCGCACACTCTTGGTAGGCTCATGACTATGGAAAAGTTAACGAACTTCATTAATGGCAAGGCCGTAGAGAGCACATCCGGCGAAACAACTTCACTTATTAATCCATCAACGGGCTCTGCATATGCAACGGCCCCAAAATCAAATGCAGCCGATGTCGATGCCGCTTTCAGTGCAGCAAGTAATGCATTTCCTGGGTGGCGCGATTCAACTCCATCGCAACGCCAGCGAGCATTGCTTAAAATCGCCGATGCAATTGAAGACCGTCAATCTGAAATAATCGATATTGAATGCCGCAACACCGGTAAGCCGATTTCATTAACTACATCTGAAGAAGTTCCACCGATGGTCGATCAGATTCGCTTTTTTGCAGGTGCTGCAAGAAACCTCGAAGGAAAATCTGCCGGTGAATATATGCCTGGCATGACATCGATGATTCGGCGCGAACCAATTGGTGTTATCGGCCAAGTAACTCCTTGGAACTATCCAATGATGATGGCCGTATGGAAATGGGCACCAGCGATCGCTGCAGGAAATACCGTTGTCTTAAAGCCAAGTGATACAACACCGGCATCAACAGTGTGGATGGCACAAGTAATGTCAGAGTTCTTGCCCGATGGCGTCTTTAACGTAGTCTGTGGCGAGCGCGAAACAGGACGCGCAGTTGTAGAACATAAGCGCCCCGACATGGTTTCAATTACTGGCTCAGTTGGTGCTGGAATTCAAGTGGCGCAATCTGCAGCTGCGCAACTAAAGCGCGTGCATCTTGAGCTCGGCGGAAAGGCACCAGTAGTTGTCTTTGCCGATGCAGATTTAGCGGCCGCAGCCGAAGGCATTGCAATTGCCGGCTACTTCAACGCTGGACAAGACTGCACTGCAGCTACTCGGGTTATTGTTGAAGAGTCGGTCTACGATGATTTCGTCGCCCTATTAACCGAGCAGGCCAAGGCCATAGCTATTGGCGCTCCCGATGAGGATGTATTCCTAGGGCCGGTCAATAACGCTAATCAGTTAGCGAGAGTCTCTGGATTCTTAGATCGCGTGCCATCGCATGCAAAGGTAATGGCAGGTGGCACAGCCCTTGATCGCCCCGGCTTCTTCTTCCCGGCGACTGTCGTTGCAGGCCTTCTCCAAGATGATGAGATGATTCAAAACGAGATATTTGGGCCGGTCATCACAGTCCAACGCTTTAGCGATGAGGCCGATGCCGTGCTTAAGGCAAATGGTGTCGACTACGGTCTAGCCTCAAGTGTCTGGACAAAGGATCACGGCCGCGCGATGCGTATGGCTAAGGCCTTTGACTTTGGCTGTGTCTGGATCAATACCCATATCCCCGTAGTTGCCGAAATGCCACACGGAGGTTTCAAACGTTCAGGGTATGGCAAGGATTTATCGGCCTATGGATTTGAAGATTACACGCGGATAAAGCACGTTATGACCAATCTGGGGGCATAGTATGTGCGCCAGAACCTCACACAATAAGGAGTAAACCCGCATGGCCACAGAGCGATCACTTTCACCAGAGGCGCGTTCAATTCTCGGCGCTCGCATTTC
>CANIBB010000093.1:0-4853 GCA_947465575.1 Actinomycetota bacterium
GCATCGATGTCATTTGCATTTAGGTCATCCATCTTTACCTTTGCGATTTCAGCAACTTGAGCCATGGTGATGTTAGCGACCTTGGTCTTGTGTGGAACTGCAGAGCCCTTTTCAACGCCAGCTGCCTTCAAGATAAGGCGAGATGCTGGAGGTGTCTTGAGGATGAATGTGAAAGAGCGATCTTCGTAGACAGTGATCTCTACTGGAATGATCTGACCCTTTTGAGCCTCGGTTGCGGCGTTGTAAGCCTTAACGAACTCCATGATGTTGACACCGTGCTGGCCAAGGGCAGGACCTACTGGTGGAGCAGGTGTTGCTGCGCCAGCCTGGATCTGCAACTTGATGAAGCCGGTTGCCTTCTTCTTTGGTGCCATTTCTGTTCCTCTTTTTTCTTCTTCGTTATCTGGGGTATTTAAATCTTTTGTACTTGCGCGAATGAGAGCTCTACAGGTGTTTCACGTCCGAAGATTGAAACAAGAACCTTGAGCTTTGCCTGTTCTGGCATGATTTCTGAAATCGATGCTGGAAGCGTTGCAAATGGACCATCCATAACAGTTACTGACTCACCGATTTCAAAGTCAATCAGACGGATATCAATTTTGTCTGACTTCTTAACTGGGCGAGGTGCCAAAATCTTTTCTACTTCATCCATGCTCAATGGGCTTGGATGATGTGCGTTACCAACGAAACCAGTAACTCCTGGAGTATTGCGAACGGCCGACCATGATTCATCGGTGAGATCCATGCGGACTAATACATAACCAGGATAGATATTGCGCTTTACCATTTTGAAAGCGCCGTTCTTGAGCTCTTTAACCTCTTCTTCAGGGACTTCAATCTGGAAGATGTAATCCTCCATATTTAAAGATTGAATACGAGTTTGAAGGTTGCCCTTAACTTTCTTTTCATAACCTGCATAAGAATGGACTACATACCAATCACCGAGAGCCGTGCGCAGCGTGCGACGAAACTCTGCATTTGGATCGTTCTCATCGGATTCGATGTCGCCATCTTCATCTGATGCGAGCGCGAGTTCAGGCTCATTAGATGTTGTGGAATCGGCGACAACATCTTCAATTACATCTGCTTCAACAGGAGATGCGATCTCTGTTGCCGAGGCGGCAAGAGCTGCCTCGAATGCATCAGGCTTCTGAGTATCTTGGTTTAGTTCGTCAGTCATTTCTCTTCCTTATCCAAATACCCAGAAAACGATCTTTGTTAGAACAAGATCGAGAAGGGAGACAACTGCGATGATGAAAGATACGAATACCAATACAACGGCCGTGTAGGTCGTTAACTGGTTACGGGTTGGCCAAACAACCTTCGTTAGCTCGTTTGTAACTTGGCGGTAGAAGAGGCCGACGCGCGCAAATAGACCGAGCTTCTCGGCTACTTGTTCAGTTGGTTCTGTCATCGTCATTTCCTTTTCTATTCAACGTACTTTCCTAGAACAACTTGCAGGGCAGGAGGGACTCGAACCCCCAACCGGCCGCTTTGGAGACGGCAACTCTAGCCAATTGAGCTACTGCCCTTCGCACGGGGGCATGGCAAAACCATAGGGAAAAGCAAACCCTCGTGAGCGTTGAAGTGTAGAGGTTAGGAGGGGCATAGGTCTAACTCACATCGCAGATAAGGCAGACTGGGGCCATGAGTTCACGGATATCCTCTCGAATCGCGGCAATTGCCGAATCTGCCACCTTGGCCGTTGACGCCAAGGCCAAGGCCCTAAAAGCGCAGGGGCGTCCCGTTATCGGCTTCGGTGCAGGTGAGCCTGATTTTCCGACTCCTGATTACATTGTTGAGGCTGCTGCCGCAGCGACCCATGTTGTAGCCAATCATCGCTATACACCGACACCAGGGTTGCCAGAACTTCGCGAAGCGATTGTCGTAAAGACAAAGCGCGACTCACATTATGAAATTACATCGGATCAAGTATTAGTTACTAACGGTGGCAAGCAGGCCGTGTACCAAGCATTTGCAACAATTATTGATGAAGGCGATGAAGTTCTTTTGCCTTCTCCATATTGGACAACATATCCAGAGTGCATCAAGTTAGCTGGCGGCGTTGCAGTAGAAGTATTTGCCGATGAGACTCAAAATTATTTAGTGACAGTCGAACAGTTAGAAGCTGCGCGTACTGCAAAGACAAAGGCAATTCTCTTTTGCTCTCCTTCTAACCCAACCGGTTCTGTTTATTCTCTTGAACAAGTTAAGGCAATCGGCGAATGGGCGCTGAAAAATAATATCTGGGTAATTTCAGATGAGATTTATGAGCACTTGCTATATGACGGTGCTTCTGCACCAAGCATGCCTGTTGTAGTTCCTGGACTTGCCGACACCTGCATTATTTTGAACGGCGTCGCAAAGACATATGCAATGACAGGCTGGCGAGTTGGCTGGATGATTGGACCTAAAGATGTCATCAAAGCTGCTACAAATCTGCAATCTCATTTAACATCGAATGTTTCAAATGTTTCTCAGCGCGCTGCAATCGCAGCCGTTAGTGGAGATTTAGCCGCGGTTCATACAATGGGTGAGGCCTTCAATCGCCGACGCGCCTTAATTGTTGGACTGCTAAATGAGATTCCTGGTTTCATCTGCCCAACTCCAACTGGGGCTTTCTACGTCTATCCATCGGTCAAAGGCGTGCTCGGCACAACAATTCGTGGGAAAACTCCAAAGACTTCGGCTGAATTTGCGACATTGTTGCTTGAAGAGGTTGAGGTTGCAGCCGTTCCTGGTGAGGCTTTTGGACCCTCTGGTTACCTTCGTTTTTCATATGCAACTAGTGATGCCGATATTGTCGAAGGCATCGGACGAATTAAGAAGCTTCTTACAGAGGGTTAAATCTCAATACCGATTAGATTCACTTCAGGAACCAAAGTTATTCCAAAGGTGCTTTGCACTTGATCTCGTGCGTGCTTAGCAAGGGCTGCAATATCAGAGGCTGTGGCTGTACCAGAATTAGTAAGAGCTAAAACATGCTTCGTGGAAATGCGTGCGCCACCGATTTCATCACCTTTGTGAACTCCAGAATTCTCAATTAACCATGCGGCAGATACTTTTACGCGGCCATCAGTCAGTGGCCACTTAGGGGCTGCATTTGGGAGTTCATCGGCGGCTTGCTGAGAAATAATAGGGTTTGTAAAGAAAGAGCCAGCTGACCATGAATCATGATCTTCGGCAACTAAAAGCATTCCTTTATTTGCACGAAGTTCCATTACGGCGGCGCGACAAGCCACGACAGATGACTTATCGCCAATCTCAATCTCTAGTTTCTTTGCAAGCTCGAGATAAGTAATAGGTGTTGTTGACTCACCAATTCGAAGTTGAAATGCAACATCTAAAACAACATAGCGACCAGAATGGGCTTTAAAATATGAGTTTCTATATGAAAATTCGCATTCAGCGTTTGTGAAAGTTTTAATGGCTTTGCTTTCTCGGTCATACGTACGCACGCGCGTAATGAACTCGCTAACTTCGTGGCCATAGGCACCTATGTTTTGAATCGGGGCAGCGCCCACGGTGCCAGGGATTCCGCTCAATGTTTCAAGGCCGGCGAAGCCGCGGGCGATGGAGGTTGAGACAAAAGAATCCCAGTTTTCGCCAGCGCCAATAGTTAGCGTTGCTCCACTGCAGGCATCGACTTCGGATTCAACACTGTTATTTGCAATATGAATCACGGTGCCAGTAAAACCGCTATCGGAAATTAAAACATTTGTTCCGCCACCGATAATTAAAATAGGTGAATCTCCAGCTGCCTCGATTGCCGAAATTATTTCAGATTCACTAGTTACATGAACTATGGAAGTCGCTGGCCCGCCAACGTGAAGGCTGGTGTACTTAGATAGTTTGTCCATGGCTAAAGATTAGCGACGTGGAGATAAAATTGCGCTTTTACCTCTAAAGCGCTCCAAAATACGATCGTAATTCTTCTTAGACTGCACCTCACGATAATCAGGGTCAACATCGTGATAGCCATGGTGGCGTCCCTGTTGTAGTGGCAGTGTCATCTGTAATAGGCGTCCACCAGTTTGGCGAAGTTTGAGAGAGAACTCGATATCAGCATTTCGATAATAGATGGCACGCGGGTTAAAACCACCAGTTTCTAGTACCGCTTCACGGTTAAGGGCTAAGAAGTATGAAAACAGAACATCGACTTCGCCATCGCCTTTATCATCGACACTGCGCCATTCATCGTCAGTGTTAACTAATCCCCCGCGCCAACCAACTGCAACGTATTCACCCTCATCTAATTGAGCAACAACAGGTGAAATCGCATCGCCAGTAAAGCTTGTCGATGGATCCATGATTATCAGGTATTTGCTCTGAATCTTTGCAAGTAAGGCATTTGCACAATCGCCCCAACCTGCACCCGGTGCCACAGCAAATAGATATGTGCGCGAGTCCATTTCCGAGACAAGTGCACCTGGATCTCCTATGGAAAGTATGACAATTCCGCAATCGCTGTTGGCTTTTATTGACCTGACAGATTCCAGGGCATCATCGGTGAAGCCTTCGACGATGATTGCAACTGTTGTCTCTTTCTCTAAATCAATTGGGCGGATATCTCGGGCGTAAGCTAAGGTAATAAATGCCGCTTTTTCTATCAGCTCAAAGCCACCAGCAACATCTACGACTTCATATCCCGCGTTCGCGATCGTATTTCGCAAAGTGTCAGCGAGCGCAAAATCCTTTTTATCACGGGCGATTAAGCGAGCTTCGGCGAAACCTATAACTTCATCAGGAATACTCATTTAACTACAACAGCCCTTGCCATTCCTAAGACTTTTACGCCAGCTGACGTCGCTACGCAATCTAACTTAATGCGATTTCCATCTACCTCAGTAACC
>CANIBB010000094.1:0-4745 GCA_947465575.1 Actinomycetota bacterium
CCAGGAACGATAATGCGCGCCGGGAAACCGTGTTCAAGGGGCAGAGCTTCACCATTCATTCCAATTGCAATCATCGCATCGCTGTTATCTAATGCAGCCAGGGGAAAACCAGCAGTAAAGCCATCAACGGAGTAACCCAATACTTGATCGGCGTCAGCGTTCGGCCCCGCCTCGCGAATTAAATCATCTAAGCGAATACCCAACCAGCGGGCGTTGCCGACTAAATCACCGCCGACCTCATTTGAGACACAGGAGATAGTGTCATCGAGTTCGAATACCGGCCGCGCAGTCAATTGCTTGTAAGTAAAAGTAAGGGGATGGGCAACCATTCCCGTAATCTCTAACTTCCACATATCGAGCGAAACATTAGGCACTGCAAAAGCTGTATCGATTCGGTAAAAATCTTTATTGGGCGTAAAAAGCGGAGATAAACCAGGAGTGCTTAACGCCGGATCACGTGGGGCTTTAGCCAAAAACTTTAGAGGCCGCGGCAACACCGTCTTAATTCGATCGACTTGAACACTCGCCTTTTGAGTGAGCAGTTTGGCTGCCCCGCTTGCTACCAGGCTTACAGCACCAATTGTTCCAACAACCTTGAGTAAATCTCGACGTGAGAGTGAAACACTGAATTCATCGCTTAGCTCCTTCTTAGTCGCTAACCAGTGCAACGCAGCAATAGTTACCGCGCCAGATATGAACGATGGAATAATTGAGAATATATTTGAGCCAGCATCTTGTACAGATGCCCAAATGGCTGCCAGCGTCATGAGTGAAATAAGTAGATATGCCACTTTAGTATTACCAGTAAAGAATGCACGTCCGATAGCGATAGAAATGGCGAAAACCACCGCCAAAATAATTACAATCAGGGCGAGCTTGTCATTGGTCCCAAAGATTTGAATAACGAAGCTCTTTACCGCTGGTGGGACGTGATCGACAATCCTGTTTGCTAGTGAGATGACCGGTGAGTGCCAATTTTTATTGAGCGTTGAAACAAAGTGGCCAATGCTTATTCCGGCCAGAATTGCTAGAGGCCCATAAATCACTCCAAGTTGCCGTTTTTTCATCAGCTCTCTCCGTGCTAGCCCCTAGATCTTTATATAGATAGAACCAGCTTCTTCACTTACGGCATATTTCTTCAGTGCAGATTGTGCAGGTCCTTGTATTACCGCCCCCGTATGTGGATTGAAAGCAGATCCATGACACGGACATCCAAGCTCATTACCAACTGTTTCAACGATACATCCTTGATGTGTGCATGTTGCGCTAAAAACAGTAACTGTGCCGCCTACCTTACTCACAGCAACTGAAAAACTGGCACCAGATGAAGGTTTAATAAGGATCACCTTTGTTTCACCATCGGAAATATCGCTGAGCTTTGCAACAAGGGTTAATGCAGATGTAGTCACGGTTGCACTTGGCTTTGGTGTTGCACTGGCCGAAGCTGTTGGTGAAGCAGAGGCTGCCGCTTTGATTGCAACACCTTTATCCCAAACAAGTAGCTTGCCTTTTTTGATGGCCGTATATTTCTTGTTGCGAAATATAATTACTTGACCAAGACGCTTTGGCTTTACCAGTGGTCCATCAGCGGCAAGGGCGCCTGGACTAAATAGTGAGATTATTGAGCCAGAGATGATGGCGAATAAACTACGGCGTTGCAGATTCATACTCCGTACCGTAACCAGTTGTAAGAAGCTTTGCACGATGAATTCATGGTTTTACCCACTCGATTATCTGCAATCACATCTCTATTGCTTCATAGACCTGCAGACCGGATTGCCCCGGGCAGGTTTTAGCTATCGCTATAGCCCCATCCATATCCTTAGCTTTGATAACCGTATATCCACTTATTGGATTCATTTTGGGGGCGATCTTGACCGCTGGCCCTGACGTAACAAGCGTTCCATCCATCAAGGGATTACCCATATCGACAATACTTTCCTTGATCGAATCAAACCACTGCATCCAAACATCCATAACAGAATCACTCGGAATCTCGTTTGGCTCTGAGTTGTAAAGAAATACAAACTTTTTCATCGTGCTCTCCGTTTCATTAGATGTGAAAACCCCTCACCTTCGGGGGACAATTTACTTCGGAGCAAAAGAGATTGGAATAGTTTTCAAGGAGTTCTCCCAAATCTAACAATTGCGTTAGGAAATTGAAAACTTTTTGTGAGGTGACGAAATCTAAAAGTTATTAAGAAAATATAGACAACCCCTATCTCTCCGGTTATACAATTTCTAAATGGTAGAAAATGTCGATCAGTTCTTTCGTCCTGATGGTTCACTCATCAGAATCCCTGTTAAGGCGACTAAAAAAATCGCGGTCTTACATCGCATCGCCAATACATTTTCGCCGAACGCTAAATATTCAGAAAAAGTTCTCAACGAAGTAATCGAGGCCTTCCATCCTGATAGCGCCGCTATTCGCCGGCATATGATCGAGTACGGAATTATGGAGCGCGATGCCGCCAGCATTTACTGGGTAGCGGCCCACTCTTAGACATTTTATTTTGATTCTCATCACATTTCGCAAGTAGCCAAGGCCCCTAAACAGTGGGAATTTTGGGTCGAAGTTCGCCCAGAGCTGGAATCAGTTAGCCTCAGGCATTAGATGTTTTCCTAATTCTGGAGGATCCATGACCGAAGCAGCACAGTGCCCCTACACAGGTAGCAAGCTCAACAAAGAGGGCACATACAACGCCGACTGGTGGCCTAACCATTTAGATCTCTCAGTGCTTCGTCAGAACTCCCCCGCCTCAGATCCCATGGGCGAAGATTTCAATTACGCAAAAGAGTTTGCAAAGTTAAATATCAAGAACGTCAAAAAAGATATTGAAGCGTTAATGACAACCTCGCAAGAGTGGTGGCCGGCAGATTACGGACATTACGGTCCATTCTTTATTCGCATGGCCTGGCATAGCGCAGGTACATATCGCACATCCGATGGTCGCGGTGGCGCAGGTGCAGGTATGCAACGTTTCGCGCCATTAAATAGCTGGCCTGATAATGTCAACCTCGATAAAGCACGCCGACTCTTATGGCCGATTAAACAAAAATATGGAAAGAAATTATCGTGGGCAGATCTAATGATCCTTGCCGGTAACTGTGCAATCGAATCAATGGGATTAAAAACATTTGGTTTCGGCGGAGGTCGCGCAGATGTCTGGGAGCCCGATGAGACGTACTGGGGCAAAGAGCAGACATGGCTTGCCGATGAGCGCTATAGCGGCGCACGCGATTTAGAGAATCCATTAGCTGCAGTACAAATGGGGCTTATTTATGTAAATCCTGAGGGTCCAAATGGTGTTCCAGATATTCTCGCCTCGGCAAAAGATATCCGTGAAACATTTGCGCGCATGGCGATGAATGATGAGGAGACCGTTGCACTCATCGCAGGTGGCCATACATTTGGTAAGGCACATGGAGCCGCAGATCCAAGTAAGTATGTTGGCCCAGAGCCAGAAGCTGCAGCAATCGAAGAAATGGGTCTTGGCTGGAAGAACTCATTCGGCAGCGGAAATGGCGCACAGACAATTTCGAGTGGCCTTGAGGGTGCATGGACACCAACGCCTACGAAGTGGGACAACTCCTATTTCACAACTCTCTTTAAGTACGAGTGGAAGCAGACCAAGAGCCCAGCTGGTGCAACCCAGTGGATTCCTACCGATGAATCTGCAGCAAAGGCCGTACCTGATGCGCACATCAAGGGTACGACCCATGCACCGGTTATGTTCACAACTGATTTAGCACTTCGCACAGATCCGGCATATGAGGTTATCTCGCGCCGCTTTGCCGAAGATCTCGATGCATTTGCCGATGCCTTCGCACGCGCATGGTTCAAATTAACGCACCGCGATATGGGTCCACTTTCACGCTACCTCGGCGCACTTGTTCCAAAGGAGCAGTTGATTTGGCAGGATCCACTTCCTGCAAAAGCTAAGAAGGTAATTGGTAAGAGCGAGATTCAATCTCTTACTAAGAAGATTCTTGCAAGTGATCTCACGATCGCTCAGTTAGTAACGACCGCTTGGGCCTCTGCCTCTACTTTCCGCGGAACCGATAAGCGCGGTGGTGCAAACGGTGCACGCATTCGTCTTGAGCCACAGCGCAGTTGGGAGTCCAACCGCCCTAAGGAGCTTAAGAAAACTCTTGCCACATTAGAAAAGATTCAAACAAGCTTTAATAAAAAATCAGATAAGAAAGTTTCCATGGCTGATTTAATTGTTCTAGCTGGCTGCGTTGCAATTGAGGCCGCGGCAAAGAACGCCGGTATTAAAGCCAGCGTTAAATTCACCCCTGGTCGAGTCGATGCCACGCAAGACCAGACCGATATCGCATCCTTTGCAGTTCTAGAGCCATCGGCCGATGGCTTCCGCAACTACGTGCACGCATCTGATAATCGCCCAACTGAAGTATCTCTGGTTGATAAGGCCGCGCTACTAACTTTGACTCCCCCAGAGATGACAGTCTTAGTCGGTGGCATGCGCTCACTGGGTGCTAACTTCGATGGATCAAAAACCGGAGTACTTACTAAGAATAAAGGGTCGCTGACAAATGATTTCTTTATCAACATTCTAGATATCAACAATCAGTGGGCGCCATCGAAAAATAGCAGCAATCTATTTGAAGCCCGTGATGGAAAAAGTGGAAAGGTTACATGGAGCGCATCGCGCGCCGACCTTGTCTTTGGCTCCAACTCAGAGCTGCGCGCCATATCTGAGGTCTATGCAAGTGATGATGCC
>CANIBB010000095.1:0-4689 GCA_947465575.1 Actinomycetota bacterium
CGTAACGTGCCATGTATGTAAAAAGGCTAGCTGGTCAGGCTGTGGAAACCACGTCGAAGAAGCACTAGCCGGTGTACCTGAGCAAGATCGCTGCACCTGCTAATGACAACAAAAAAGATCGCTCACGTCCTTACCGATGCGCAGCAGATTGAAGCCATCGCAAAGCGCGTCAAGCGTGCTCAGGGACAACTAGGAGCCGTTGCTCGCATGCTCGAAGAGGGTAGGAACTGCGATGAGATTGTTACCCAAATGTCAGCCGTTTCAAAAGCGGTCAACACGGCAGCCTTTACATTAATTTCTGCAAGTTTGAAAGAGTGCATCGTTGAAGGCAAGTCAAACTCGGATGCCGTTACTGCACAACTACAAAAACTATTTTTATCTTTGGCTTAAGGGGAATTCCATGAAGAGACTTATTGCAATCGTATCAATGGCAACAGCAGCATTTCTGCTTGCAGGCTGTTCATCAACTTCGACAGCCACAAACTTAGACGCAGCTGCCTTCTCGACAAAGACCGCTGAAGCTGGAGTCATAACGTTAGATGTTCGAACTCCTGGTGAATTCATGGTCGGACACATCCAAGGTGCTATCAATATCGATGTTGAGGGCTTGCAGTTTGAAACTGAAATCGCGAAACTTGATAAATCTGCAACATATGCCGTTTATTGTCATAGTGGCCGTCGCTCAGCAATCGCCGTAGAGACTATGCACCACAATGGCTTCAATAATCTTTTCAACTTAACTAATGGCATAGTCGACTGGCAGGCCAATAATCTTCCGTTAGTGACTTCATAATGCGCATAGTTGTTATTGGTGGAGTTGCAGGTGGAATGTCGGCGGCAACACGTTTGCGTCGCTTAGATGCCAACGCCGAAATTATTGTGATTGAGAAATCAGGCTATGTTTCCTATGCCAACTGTGGTCTGCCCTATTACGTCGGTGGCGTTATTGAGGAGGAGAGTTCACTTCTCCTTCAGACTCCGGCTAGCCTGCATGCCCGCTTTCGTTTAGATGTACGTGTAAATACAGAGGTTTTAGCGATTAATCCCAGCAAAAAGACGGTTGCTATCAAAAACCTCGATAGTCATGAAACACATGAGATTGATTACGACAAATTAATTCTTTCACCAGGGGCATCTCCTGTGGTTCCCCCAATTCCAGGAATTGAACGCGGAATGACTCTGCGAACCGTTGAAGATGTAGAGAGAATCGCAGATCGCGTGAGCGCTAAACCTAAGAGTGCAGTTGTAATTGGTGGGGGATTTATCGGCGTGGAGATCGCTGAAAACCTTATGCATCGTGGAATCCCGACGGCACTAGTTGAAGCAACCGATCAGGTTTTGATGCCGCTAGATCCAGAGCTTGCAACCCTTGTTGCTCAAGAGATGGTGTTGCAAGGAGTCGCGCTTCATTTAGGTTCAAGTGTTGTCAATATCGGCTCAGATAGTGTTGATCTAGGCAATGGTGACAACATCCCGGCTGAAATTGTAATTCTTGCAATTGGCGTACGTCCTGAAATTGGATTGGCAAAGGCTGCAGGTTTAACAATTGGTTCGCGAAATGGAATTCAGGTTGATGAGTTCAATCGCACAAGTAACCATGACATTTATGCAGTTGGCGATGCCGCTGAAAAAACCGATGCGTTGGATGGAAGTGCAACTCTTGTTCCACTTGCAAATCTAGCTAATCGTCATGGACGCGTGGTCGCCGATCATATTGCTGGACGGCAGGTGCGACCCGTAAAAACAATTGGTACGGCTATCGTTAAAGTCTTTGATTTGATGATTGCAACAACTGGCTGGAATGAAAAACGTTTAAAGGCTGCTGGCCGAGCTCACCAATCTATTCATACTCATCCAAATTCACATGCTGGCTACTATCCAGATGCAAAGCAGATGGTGCTCAAACTTATCTTTGACCCAAAGACAGGTGAAATTCTCGGCGCCCAAGGCATCGGAATAGAAGGAGTCGATAAACGAATTGATGTGATCGCAACTGCGATACGTGGCAACATCACCGCACCAGAGCTCGCCGATCTTGAACTTGCATATGCCCCACCATTTGGCTCTGCAAAAGATCCAGTTAATATGCTGGGCTATATCGCTGAAAACGTTATATCTGGGTTAGTTGAGACTGCTCAATGGAGCGAAATTGAAGATTTCACCACACGTGGCTTCGAGTTAATCGATGTACGCAGCGCAGGAGAGTTTGCTCGCGGGCATATTCCAGGGGCCATGAACATTTCAGTTGATGAAATTCGTGAACGTACTTCAGAGATCACATCAAAGAATCTTCTCGTTAACTGCCAAGTTGGCCAACGTGGTCATACAGCGGCACTTCTACTCAAAGAACTCGGGTTCAACGCAGTAAATCTCGACGGTGGTTATCTCACATGGAGCAATTCACCGGCAGCTATTAATCAGCAATTAATACCAACAAGCTAAGAAAAGGAAATAGAAATATGTGCAGCAGAACTACATGTCGTAAGTGCTCTAAACCAACTTGGTCAGGATGTGGCAACCACGTCGAAATCGCACTTAAGGGTGTCTCGAAGAAAGATCGCTGTCAGGGACATCAAAATGATCCTGTCGAGCCAGGGTTCTTTAGCAAAATGTTTGGTAAAAAAAGTTAAATTAAGAGTTAACGTAATCGCTTAATGCTTTTCGTTCAACATCTAATTCATTAATGTGGGCCTTAACGACATCGCCGATGGAAATGATGGAGAGCAAGTTTCCTGATTCATCTACAACTGGAACGTGGCGAATTCGCCGTTCAGTCATTACAGTCATGATTGATGCGACGGATGAATCAGGTGTGCAAGTAATAACATCTGCAGTCATCAGATCGCGAACTCGAATATCGGCAAGCTCATTTAACTTGCCTGGCATTGCTCTCACTACATCGCGCTCAGAAACAATGCCCTCGATTTTTTTCCCATCAGGAGAGACAACTAACGCCCCCACATGATGAACATTGAGGGCATTAACTAAATCATGAAGACTGGCACTCGCTGAAATCGTTTCAACTCGTTTTCCCATGATCAATGATGCAACTTTCATACTTTTCTCCTTCATCATTTAGGGGTTAACCCAATAGTGCTCCTGGTCACATTCGAAAACAAGAGCATTTGATATCACTTCGTAATAAATTCTCACAAAAAAGTTGGAGGACTGTAATCATTTCGTTATTTTAAAACTCTACCGGCGCACGTAGCCCACCTCTAGATTTGAGCGCGTCAACAGGTCTTGTCCCCTTCAAAACCCGATGACCTTTGAAAAATCTCCTCTCTAGAGAATAGGAACACAATGTCAGAAGTAACAAGTGGCATTTCCCGTCGTTCAGTACTTAAAGGTGCTGCAATCGGCGGTCTTGGATTAGCAGCTGGAGGATCACTCCTTGCAGGTTGCGGATCTGATTCAACGGGTGCTCTCGCATTCGGTGCTCGCACCGTAGATGCTGGACCAACTGCGCAGTTAAAGGCTTTGGTTGCTGCTTACACAGCAAAAACAAAGAATGAAGTTACATACAATGCAACAGAGTCAAATGCCTTCCAGAACAATCTTTCACAATATCTACAGGGAACACCAGACGATGCCTTCCAATGGATGGCCGGATATCGCATGCAGTTCTTTGCAGAGCAGGGATTGCTCGCAGATCTCACAGGTGTGTGGGACACAATTGGTGATCAGTATGCAGAGAGCTACAAAACTGCTGCAACTGGTTTAGATGGAAAGCAATATTTTGTTCCACAGTCTTGGTACCCATGGGGTATGCACTTCCGTAAGTCAATGTTTTCAGATCTCGGCCTAAGCGCCGACACAGTGACTAACTGGGATGAGTTCCTCAAGATGCTAGATGGCATGAAGAAGAAGGGTCTTGTTGGTTTTGCAGCTGGCGATAAGGGCGGCTGGGAAGCAATGGGAACATTCGACATTCTGAATGCTCGTATCAACGGATACCAGTTCCACGTAGATCTCTTGGCCGGCCGCGAAAAGTGGACCGATGCAAAGGTGATCGACGTATTTACTCACTGGGAGCAGTTGATTCCTTACATGAATCCAAACGTTCTAGATCTCGAGTGGGATGGCGCTATGCAGCTCCTTCTACAGAAGAAGGCTGGATCAATGCTTATGGGCTCATGGTTCGGCGGAAACTTCAAGGAGCAGTCACAGGCTGACTACGATGATCTTTCAATCATTCCATTCCCAGAAATCAATCCAGAGCACGGTCGCGACACTGTCGATGCACCAATCGATGGATGGTGTGTTGCTGCTAACGGAACCAATATTGATGGCGGCTCAGATTTCTTGAAGTTTGCCGGAGATATGGAAGGCGTAAGTGCAACTCTTGCAGCAGTAGATGCAAATGGCGCATTAATTCCAATGACATCTGCAAACAAGGGTCAAGACACATCGACTTATGATGCATTCCAAAAGGAGCAGTTAGCAGTTATGGATGAGGCTAAGTACATCACTCAGTTCCTTGACCGCGATACACGCCCTGACTTTGCTGGTCCAGTTGTTGGTCCTGCAATTCAGTCATGGTTTAAGAATCCTAAGGATGTCAACAAGATTGTTGACAGCCTACAAGCACAATGGGATGCACTACCTCCTCTTGCATAGTTCGTAATTTTCGTTTAATTCGCAAAAATTACTAACTAAGAGATAGGTTTAACAGATGAACTCGACGAC
>CANIBB010000096.1:0-4679 GCA_947465575.1 Actinomycetota bacterium
TATCTGTGATGTATGACGTACCAAGCCGCAGCGACATTGCAAAGGTTTTGGTCACTAAAGATTGCATAAATACTGGTGCTCAACCTGAATTCATCCTTCATACGGGCGATATTCCAAAGCGCTCACGCGGCCAAAAGGGTCAAGAGGAGAAGAGCGCATAATCTAGACTGCTCCTCATGTCCCGCGAATTAGCTTCCAGCTTTTCACCAGCTGATATCGAAGCTCCCCTGTATGAAAAATGGGTAGACGCTGGATATTTCAAGGCCGACGCGACATCTTCGAAGCCGCCCTTTACGATCGTGATTCCACCACCAAATGTCACTGGCTCTTTGCATATTGGTCACGCCTTAGATCACACACTTCAGGACACGCTCATGCGCATGAAACGCATGAAGGGTTTTGAAGCGTTGTGGCTACCTGGAATGGATCACGCTGGAATTGCTACACAAAATGTTGTTGAAAAACAGTTAGCTGCTCAAGGCTTAAGTCGCCATGATCTAGGGCGCGAAGATTTTGTTAAGAAAGTCTGGGAGTGGAAATCTGAATCAGGTGGAGCGATTTTAGATCAGATGCGCCGCTTAGGAGATAGCGTCGATTGGTCACGCGAGGCATTCACAATGGATGCAGGTCTTTCAACTGCAGTGCTGACAATCTTTAAGAAGCTATATGACCAAGGTCTTATCTATCGTGCAGAGCGAATCATCAATTGGTGTCCACGCTGTTTGACGGCGCTTTCAGATATTGAAGTAGAGCATCACGATGATGCTGGTGAGTTTGTTCAAGTTCGCTACGGTGAAGGTGATATTCAAATTACCGTTGCAACTACGCGCGCTGAAACGATGCTTGGAGATGGTGCAGTTGCGGTGCACCCAGATGATGCGCGCTACAAGCATTTAATTGGCAAACTAGTCTTGCTCCCACTTGCCAATCGATATATTCCAATTATTGCCGATGAATTAGTGGAAATGGATTTTGGAACAGGCGCAGTGAAAGTAACTGCAGCTCACGATCCCAATGACTTTGAAATGGCGATGCGCCATAACGTTCCCTTCGTTGTCATTATGAATGAACACGGCGTAATGGATGGCTCAGGAACACGATTTGATGGCATGGATAGATTTGATGCCCGTAAAGCAGTTGTTGAAGCACTTCGCAGTGAGGGACGCATCATGGATGAAAAGCGTCCCTATATTCACGCAGTCGGTCACTGTTCTCGTTGCGATACAACTGTTGAACCACGTCTATCAAAGCAGTGGTTCGTTAAAGTTGGACCTCTTGCAAAGGCGGCAGGGGATGCTGTTCGCGATGGTCGCGTAAAGATTGAGCCAGAAGAGTTAGCTCCGCGATACTTTGATTGGATCGACAACATGCATGACTGGTGCATCTCGCGCCAATTGTGGTGGGGACATCGCATTCCAGTTTGGTATGGCCCTAATGATGAAGTCGTAGTTGTTGGCCCAGGTGAAAGTGCGCCAGCTGGCTACAGCCAAGATCCCGATGTTTTAGATACATGGTTCTCATCGGCGCTATGGCCATTTTCAACCTTGGGATGGCCTGCAGAAAGCGATGATTTAAAGAAGTTTTACCCAACTTCGGTATTAGTAACCGGTTATGACATCTTGTTCTTCTGGGTTGCTCGCATGATGATGTTTGGATTATTTGCAATGGATGGCGTACAGCCCTTCCATACCATCGCACTTCACGGACTAGTGCGCGATCAATTTGGTAAGAAGATGTCGAAATCAAAGGGCAATACCGTTGATCCAATTGAGTTTATGGATAAGTACGGCGCCGATGCGCTGCGTTTTACTTTAGCGCGCGGTGCTAATCCCGGAAAAGATCAAGCTATCGCCGAAGACTGGATCGGTGGATCCCGTAACTTTGCTACAAAGCTCTGGAATGCCACGCGCTTTGCAATGATGAATGGCGCAACCGTTGAAGGTGATTTACCAGAGCTTGCCTCACTTAACGCCATAGATAAGTGGATACTGAGCCGACTTTCGGAGACAATTTCAGAGGTCGATTCACTTCTCGAGCAGTATGAGTTTGCTCGTGCATGCGAGCTTATGTATCACTTTGCTTGGGATGATTTGTGTGACTGGTACTTAGAGCTTTCAAAAGAGAGTTTCTCATCCGGGGATGCCGAATCAACAAAGCGCGTCCTGGGTTTTGTTCTAGACCAACTATTTCGCTTGATGCACCCGATAATGCCTTTCATTACGGAAACGATGTGGACGGCATTAACTGGGGGAGAGTCCTTAGTTATCGCCGAGTGGCCAGTTGCTAAGGCCGATTACGTTGATAAAAAGGCCGAGAAGTTAATAGGTGAACTACAAGAGATTATTACCGATGTGCGCCGTTTCCGTAACGATCAAGGAATTAAAACCTCACAGAAGATTCCTGCACGATTTGTTGCACCAGCCCACATCAATGACTATGCAGGGGCGATGGCATTTGTTCTTCGACTAGAACTTGGTGAGATAGTTCCAAGTGCGCACTGCGAAATCGGAAGCGTAAAAGTTGAGTTCGACTTAACTGGCTCAATCGATGTTGTCGCAGAGCGTGCACGTCTTGAAAAGGATTTAGCGACGGCTCAAAAAGATAAGCAAACTGCCGAGGTTAAATTAAACAACCAGGGATTTATGGCCAAGGCACCAGATGTAGTAGTAGTTGAGATTCGTGATCGCCTTGAGAAGACATCTGCCGACATTGAGCGAATTACCGCGCAGTTGGCGCAACTGCCACGCTCATGATTATCTCTCCCGATGACCAAGAGCGTGTAGATGCGATAGAGAAAGCGTTACTTGCACGCTGGCCCGAAACTCGCATTGCACCTACAACTGAGCGCATCGCTGCCCTTGTAGATATTTTGGGCTCGCCACAATTAACGTATCCAACGATTCACGTTGGTGGTACCAATGGAAAGACCACAACGTCACGCATGATCGACTCACTTTTATTTGCCCATGGTCTGCGAACTGGGCGTTTTACTAGCCCTCACCTTGAAACCTATCGTGAACGTATTGCAATAAATGGCCAGCCGATTGATCCCAAAGATTTAATATTTGCCTATAACGATATCGCCGCTTACTTAGATTTAATGGATAGTAAATTCGAACATCCAATATCTTTCTTTGAAGCCGTTACCGCTCTTGGTTTTGTGGCCTTTGCCGAACACCCTGTAGATGTCGCCGTTATCGAAGTAGGTATGGGCGGGGAATGGGATGCTACAAATGTTGTCGAAGCCGATGTCTCAGTACTTATGCCTATTGGCTTTGATCATATGGAGTACTTAGGACACACACTTCATGAGATTGCAGCAACAAAGGCGGGAATCATTAAAGAGGGTGGCTTTATCGTTCTTGCCCAGCAAGAGCCAGAGGCTGCCAAAGAGTTAATTCGTAAAGCCGCCGAAGTCGGAGCCGATGTTGTTCGCGAAGGTATTGAGTACTCAGTCTCATCACGTGCAGTTGCAGTTGGCGGTCAACTCATCACTATCGCCGGACTCCACGATACATACGATGATATTTTCCTGCCGCTCCATGGCAAGCATCAGGCGGCCAACGCTGCTAGTGCGCTTGTCGCCGTTGAAGCCTTTTTCGGTGATCAACCTTTAGATATTGAGGCAGTGCGAGCCGGATTTGCCGCAGTGACATCACCTGGACGCTGTGAAGTGGTGCATCGAGACCCAACAATAATTCTTGATGCCGCTCATAATCCGCATGGCGCAAAGGCTCTTGCTGAGGTTTTGGCTAATGAGTTTAACTTCGATGAAATCGTGGCAGTTGTTGGTGTATTTGGCGACAAAGATGCGCAAGGGATCCTGCTTGAGTTAGAACCAATTGTTGATCACGTCATCGTGACGCAGAGCTCGTCGACCCGCGCAATGAGTTCAAGTGAGTTAGAAAAAATAGCGTCAAAGATTTTTGGAGTCGATCGCGTATTTGAAGTGAGCGATTTAGCTACTGCTCTAGATCGCGCAGTTAGCGATGCAACTCGCCCCTTGAGCGAGGACACAATCGGAATCATCGTGACAGGTTCGGTCGTTACCGTAGGTGAGGCTAGAAGTTATCTACGAAAGAAGTTTGCCAAATGAGAGTTCTTGGCGCATCGGTCTTAGTAATGGAGTCGCTGACTTTGGGCTTTGCAATCCTGCTGGCAATCAAAGATCAATCCAGTGCCGGAGTCATATACGGCTCAATAATCTCCCTTCTCTTATTTCTAACGGCCGGCCTTCTCAAGCGACGTTCAGGTTTCTACATCGGCTCAGTGCTGCAAATTTTCGTGATCGCCTTTGGCTTTTTCGTCCCCTCCTTTTTCATCATGGGGGTGATTTTCATCGCGCTGTGGGTTGCCGCCATCATTGTGGGACGTAAGGGTGAGGCCGCTCGCGCCGCCCACCTGGCTTCCCAAGGCGAAAAGGCCTAATAGACTAGACCGGTGAACATTGAGAAAACACTGATCTTGGTAAAGCCAGATGGCGTACGCCGGGGCCTAGTAGGCGAAGTTATTTCTCGTGTTGAGACTAAGGGCTATTCCATTGAAGCTCTACGAATGTTGAATGCAGATCGCGCTTTACTTGAACGACACTATGCCGAACATATCGGGAAGCCATTTTATGAACCACTCGTTGAGTTCATGCTCTCTGGTCCGATCGTTGCCATCGTCGCATCGGGTAA
>CANIBB010000097.1:0-4673 GCA_947465575.1 Actinomycetota bacterium
CGAGCAAGCGCCCAACTTCCTTGGTAGCTCTTTTCTAAAGCTCCAAGAATGTTAACCATCTCAATTGATTCAGGTGATCGCGCCGACCAAGCAATAACTATGACGGGTTTAGTGCTAGATAGAGGTAGAAATTCAGCCGTTAAGTTTGCCGCCGTAACTTCTAAACCTGGCATCGCTGCACTTGGTGCTGCTTTAGGCTTGCCGAGCGAACTCAAATCTACGGCTTGCGCAAAATTTGGAGGATTGCCCACATGGAAATCTTACTGGGCAACGACCTCAATACCTGAATCCCGCCTATATGGGAGGATTTCATTGATGTAATTGTCGGTTGCATACTCCAGACCAACGTCAACGCCCTGTGCCTCACTTAAATACCAGCGGTTTTCAAGAATTTCATGGAACATCTGAGCATGCTCCACACGCCCACGCATCGATTCGGGAACTCTATTGATTGTTGGTTCAAAAACTTCAAGGAACCATGTCTTGGCCATCTCGGTTACTGATGCACCCGATTTCTCTTCACGTGCACGATAGCGATCAAAGGAGGCGAGTAAACGCTTTGCTTGTAGCTCTTCGGTATCTATTCCCATCAACTCGCGCAGACGTGCAGTGTGATATCCAGCGGCGACTAACTTTGGCTGAAATGAGATCATCTGTGTGTCACCATCAATGGTGATTGATACCTCTTCAACCGCGAATCCTAAATCGTGCAATACGCGCATTGCCCGCTCAACTGCATGACGATCTTTTGGATCGAGCAACTGGCGTTCTTTGAGGGCCGCCCAAATACGACGATAGCGTCGTATAACCGCTTCAGCTGCTCGCACTGGATCCATTCCGGGATACAAAACTCCGGATAATGAAAGATCCTCCAACTCTGCGGCAACATTAAACATCGCAATATCTAAATCATGCTCGCGCTGGCCATCACTAAGTGTTTTTTGAAACTCGCCAGTTTCTGCATCGACAAGATATGCGGCAAAGCCTTCCGCATCACGTCTAAACAAAGTATTCGATAAGGAGCAGTCTCCCCACCAAAAGCCAAGTAAGTGCAGTCGAACCATTAACAATGCAAGCGCGTTGGCCATCGTTGTGATGTCATGGGCGGTGACCGATCCCGATAGTAGAACACGGTATGGCAGTGAGTAGGGCAGAAAGCGTGTCACTATTGCGCACGGAAGTTCTTCACCATTCTTATCAGTGCGACCTTCAACTACGGCGATCTGTTCAACGCATGGAGCACTCATCTGAGTTAGCTCCCGCAATATCTTGTACTCACGATTGGCGAACTCCTGCACAGTCTCTTTCACGGCATAGACTTGAGAATCTGGATCCTTCGTGGCCCGGACCAATCGGACTACGTGGCGAGAAATGCCTCGCTTTTCCGCAAGGGCTGGATCTTCAGGCCACTCCTCCAGGCTCAAATGCCAGGGCAGGCCAGCGACTGCAGCGATCTCCTCGCCTAACCCAGTTATTCGCAGTGTCATGGCGCCTATTCTTACCTATCAATGTGTCAATCACGTGAACTCCATTGAGCCTTTGCCAAACCTCACTTTAGAATAGGGACATGGCTATATCAGCGCAGATAAAGAAGGTCACCAAGCGGGCGGCAAAGGCTCCCACCCCTCCAGCCGATTTCGGTGTTATGGGTGCTCCAATTAATAGATCTCACCCTTACTACTTCGGTTTCATCGCAACTCTAGGTGCACTATCGGCGATTGTTCTCATGAGGGCGCTAGCAAGCGTCAGTCAGATATTTGTTTTAATTCTCATCGCTCTGTTTCTAGCAATGGGTCTGAATCCGGCAGTTGAGGCACTACGTAGAAAAAACTTATCCAGAACTATGGCCGTAACAATTATCTTCACATCGGTCATTGCCTTCGTTATATTTTTCGCCCTTGTTGTAGCACCTCCAGTCATATCCCAAGGAACTCAATTAATTAACAAGGCACCTCAGCTATTAAATGACTTAACAAATAATAAGGCAATAAGTAATCTCAATGATCACTACGGAATCATTGATACATTGCAAACAAAATTAAAATCTGTAACTTCAAATGGAACTTTACTCATCTCAACTTTCGGTGGTGTCCTTGGAGTTGGAAAATCAATCCTCTCTGGTTTCTTCTCATTCTTAACAGTATTAGTTTTAACTCTGTATTTCATAACATCACTGCCTCAAGCAGTGAATTTGGGGCTCTCACTCGTACCAGCAAGTCGGCGCGATCGTGTTGGGCGCCTGACAAATGCGATCATAGGGCGCGTGGGCTCCTTCGTCGGCAGCCAGATAATTATCGCAATAATGGCTTCAGTCTTCGTACTAGCTCTCGCCATAGTTTTGGGTCTGCCATCACCAATTGCGATTGCAATGATAATTCTGGTCTGCGGACTAATTCCATTGGTGGGACACTTCATTGGCTGTTCAATCGTCACGATTATCGCGCTGACTCAATCAGTCCTAATCGGCGTAATTGCCTTTATGGCATACGTGGTTTATGTCCAAGTTGAAAACTACGTTGTAACTCCGCGCATTATGAAGAAAACTATGTCGGTTCCTGGTGCAGTAACAATCATTGCCGCACTCATTGGCTCGTCATTGCTTGGTCTCATTGGAGGCCTTTTGGCTGTTCCTGTTGCTGCAGCAATAATCTTGATCCTGGATGAAGTCGTTATCCCGCGGGCTGAGGCTTCTTAAAACTCTACGGGCAGCTCATTAGAATCTCCAGTAACGATTGAATTAATCTGAGATAAAACACGGTGCACAAAAGGTTCACCTACCCACAAATGTTTAGCGCCTTTGACAGGAATAATTTCTAGGGTTGGCACTACCGCGAAGCGTTCACGTGCTTCATCTGGTTTTAAATAGTCATCAAACTCTGGCACAAGGGCGGTGATCGGACGTTTGTCGCTATTCCAATACTCGAGGTCATCATTTGTAGATCTACGCAATGTTGGGCTTAAAAGTATCAGCCCGAGGTGTCTCGGATCTTTGGCGTGCTGCAAGGCTAAATCAGTTCCAAATGACCATCCAACTACCCAGAGATTTTCGAGCCTTAATGTATCGAAACAGTATGCAAGCATCGCTTTAACATCTAAGCCTTCAGATACTCCATGGTCGTGTTCGCCAGTACTGCTTCCTGCTTGGCTAGTTGTACCGCGTGTATTGAAACGTACAACTGTAATTCCGGCCATCGCAGGCAATCTATTGGCCGCTTTTTTGAATACGTGACTATCCATCATTCCGCCGGCAGTTGGGAGTGGATGCAGACAGAGTATTGCTCCACGGCTAACTCCAAGCGGCAATGCAACTTCTCCGATTAACTCGATCCCATCACTTGTTAGGACTTGAAAAGGGGTACGTTGTGCGGGCAAGACTGTACTGGGTCTAATAATCTCGGCCATGCTTCAAATTGTATCGACACACGACTACGCTTCCAACCATGGCAACTAAACGTAAACCCTCATTTAATTCACATAACCCCGTCAATGATGAGGTTATTGGTACCTACCCAATTATGAGTAAGAGCGAAGTTGCCGATGTTGTTTCCCATGCGCGCGCAGCAACTGCGCAGTGGCAGGGATTAGGTTTTGCCGGGCGAAAGAAAACGTTACTGGCATGGAGCTCGCTCATCATTAATCGCATCGATCAAATAGCCGAGTTAATTAGCCTTGAGACCGGTAAGCCAATGAGCGATGCCAGACTTGAAGTCAGTATCGCAGTTAGTCACATCGGTTGGGCTGCGCGTCACGCAGAATCGATCATGCGAACATCTTTTCGCCGTCCTGGATTACTCATGGCAAATATGGCAGCGACCGTTGAGCGATCGCCATTGGGTGTAGTCGGTGTTATTGGGCCATGGAACTATCCAATCTTTACTCCAATTGGCTCTATCTCATATGCACTTGCCGCTGGAAACACCGTTGTCTTTAAACCAAGTGAATATACGCCGGGTGTTGGAATGTGGTTGGAGGAGAGCTTTAATGAGGTGGCACCCTTCGCCGATATCTTCACAACGATTACAGGTTTAGGTGAAACAGGTGGAGCGCTCTGTGTAAGTGGAATCGACAAGCTCTCATTTACTGGCTCAACTCGTACGGCAAAGCTTGTAGCCGCACAATGTGCCTCGGTAATGGTCCCGGTCGTTCTTGAGTGCGGTGGCAAAGATCCTGTAATCGTGGCAGCCGATGCCGATGTTAAGCGAGCAGTTGATGCAACGATGTGGTCTGCCATGGCAAATGCCGGACAGTCATGCATCGGTGCCGAGCGTGTATATGTCGAAGAATTGGTCGCCGATGAGTTTATTGCTCGGGCTATTGAACTTGCGGCAACGATTCATGCGGGCGCGCCAGGGGAAGCAAACTACGGACCTGCAACGCTGCCATCTCAAATTAAAACTATTCAATCCCACATAAAAGCGGCAATCGCCGATGGCGGAACGTGTGTCTATGGTGGCCCTAAATCAGTTGCAGCGCCTTTCGTACAACCAGTTGTCCTCATTGATGTTCCAGAGAATTCAACGGCCGTACGTGAGGAGACATTTGGTCCAATAATTATTATTAATCGCGTTGCAACGATGCGCGAAGCTATCGATCTTTCAAATGCGTCACGCTATGGCCTTGGCGCCAATGTCTGGTCGAAGCGAAAGGGCAAGAAAATCGCCTCGCAGTTGCAG
>CANIBB010000098.1:0-4616 GCA_947465575.1 Actinomycetota bacterium
AGAGATTTCATTTACAACCGCTGACATAACAGCGCCTATTCTCTCAGATGCATCTTCATCATCAATTGGCTCTGATGGAGCAACGCTTGACTTCAGCACAACCGAGGCCGGCACCTATTACTACCTCGTCCTTGCAGCCGCAGATGCTGCACCAGATGCAACAGTGATTAAAGCTCAAGTCTCGGGGCTGGCTAAATCAACATCGACTACAACTATGGGGGCCAACAGCCCCGTTGTTACAGGTCTGCTTCCTGAGACGGACTACATCGCATACATTGTTGTTACCGATGGATCAGGAAATACTTCCGACATCTCCTCGGCTTCATTTACTACGGTCGCCGATGTAATCGCACCAACAATTACTTCAACCTCTGCGACGTCAATTCAATCAAGTAGTATAAAACTTAACTTTACCTCTAGTGAACCTGGAACTTACTTCTACGTTATTTATTCATCGATCGATGAGGAACCTAGTATTGAGGCGATAAAGGAACAGGGCGAAGCACTTGCCAAAGCGACAAGTTCTGCTCTTTCAGGTATTAATTCGCTATCGGTAACAGGACTTACCCCAGAGACTTCATATATGGCTTACTTAATTATCGTTGATGGTACTGGGAATACATCAACCTCTTCGGCAATCTCATTTACAACTAGTGCCGTTGTTGTTGAACCTCCACCACCGCCACCTCCAGTAGTTGTCGAAACAAAAAGCGTTAAAGTGCGCACTCCTAGACCAATTATCGTGGTTGAGGCCCCAGTCACTATTGCCGATAAAACAATTGTTTTCGTTTACGACGCTAATGCGTTAGGTAATGTTGAAGCAATCAGGATAGCACTTGAAGAATTAAGAGACTTTATTCCAATTATTGCAGAGAGTTTTAACTCAGAAACTCTAAATCTAAACGATAACCAGGTTATCTCAGATGAATTTATTCGTATCTTAGTTGCTAAGGAAGGTATTCAAAACTTCATGACCTTAGTATCAGATCTGCAACGAAACTCACTTAACAGTGAAGATTACATAAAGGCCTTCAAGAATATCTACGGTAAATCTCCAATTGATTGGTACTTACAAGAGGGCGCTCCAAGGATTCTTTCGAAATATGCTTTAAAAAATACTAGCGAAATCCTCTTTGGTGTCACTAATATAGACAATATGGACCAAGTAACATCGAATCAAAGTTTTACTCCTCGAATATTGGAGAGAAGCTTTGATGCAATTCTGCGTACGATATTGGTCAATACGAGTGGCACAACCAAATTTGATCTATTGATTACGAATTCAAGAAACACCAAGAACGGAGCACGGATTGAAAGTATTTTTGAATCCATTTATGGAGTGACTTTCAAGGAATGGTTCACAACCGTAGGTCTAGATGGCCTTAGGGCAAATCTTGGCCTTACTGCGATATCAGCTAATAAAGTTGTGAAAGACCAAACTACGACTGAATTGGTGTCGACTGGTTGGTTGCATTTTCCAAAAGCCATACGAAGTCGTATTTCTGTCATTGCGGGATCTGATGAATAAGAACTTGTGGAAGTTTACTAAAAGAGACCCAAAGGCGCTCCTCGCATTTAAAGAGGCGGAGCAACGACAGAATGAAGTTCTAGCCGAATTAGATGTACGTGGAGTTAAATCGATTAACTTAATCCCGAAAAAGGAAAACAGGGTTTTAGTGGAGGAGGCCCGGGCGCTTTCAAAAACTATCCCTATCTTGCGGGCCAACGCGTCGGGGAAAAAAGCTGATGCAGCCCTGGCGCCCGTGAAAGTTAAGCAGGCTCCTGAAATTTTCTTAGATGATAGTCAAGAGCAACCTGAAATAGAGAAGCCGGCAAAGATTAAAAGCACAACCAAAATTTTGCGCGTGAAGAAAGTTGAACCCCACGTTCATATATTTCCAGAAGGTGGCGCAGAAACTCCTTATTTAAGTAGGGAGATGAATCCTCTGGACATTCTTGCCTATTATGCAAAGTTATCTCCAGATGCGATCGCAATTGTCAATGAAAAGAGAAGCATTACTTTTAGTCAGCTCTATATTATTGTTCGCCAGTTTGCGATTAAGTTCAACGCTGCCGGGATCCAACCGGGCGATTTAGTTGTAACCCGACTTCCCAGCACTCTTGACTGGATCGCAACTCTGGCCTTAATGAGTCAAGGAGCAATAACTTGCTCTAGATCGGGTCGCACCCCCATAGATCCATCTCTGAGTGCAAAGTATTTGGTCTCCGATGGTTCTTTTATTTGGCAGAGTCACAACACCCTTATTCTCAATGACGCCTGGATCGCAGATGCGGAAAAAAGTGATCCCACCGAGTTACCAAATTTGGAGTTAAATGCTGATTTACCGTGCCGCATAATCTTCACGAATGGAACGATCGGGGCGGAAAAGGCTGTTGAGTTCTCACTAAAGCTGCTAAATGCACGTACAGATCAATACAATCGCACTTGGCTAAAAGAGAAGTCGGTAATGCCGCTTTTAGATTTGTCTGCAACGCTCGGCTTCTTTACGTTTTTTTCACTTTTTCTCAGAGGTGAAAAGATTGTGACTAGTTCTCAGCTTAACTTCGATACGGTTCGCGTAGCGTTGAACCAAGAGGTAGAGGTCTTTGTAACTTCGCCTTTACGCGCGGTACAGCTTTTAGAGATTCTCAAACGAACTGAAACTAAGATGCCTAAACTTAAGAAAGTTGTCATTTCAGGGAATGTTCCAACACTCAAACTATTAAATAATGTGGCAAGTACGCTCAATGTTGAAGTTTTAAATATATACGGTTCAACCGAATGCGGGGATGTCTCATTCCTGCAAACGACTGCCGATGCTAAGCCTTCTGATATGGGATGGGTGTATCCAGAGGCCAGAGTGCAGATAGTTGACAGCACCGGTGACATTGTTGAAAATGGAGTGGAAGGACGAATAGGCACAAGCTCGGCGACAATGGTTCATAGGTACTTCAGGACAAATGAGCCAAATCGAAAAGTATTTGTCGAACGATGGTTCTATTCGGGAGATTTTGGATATCTAACTGTTGATGGTCGATTAATCCTCACGGGACGAGATACTGAACTTATAGACATAGGCAAAATGAAGGTGAATCCACAAATAATTGAGGAGCTTGTTTTAGATTACGCCGGTGTACTCGATTGCGGCGCATTTACTTATAAAGATGCAGCAGGGGCTCACGTTCTTTCTGTCGCAATTGTGGGAGATAAGGAGCTCAATCTCAAATTAATGACAAGTGCAATTGCTAGAGAATTGGGTGAGATGTCGCCTCAAACATACTTTGTCACCGATAGAATTCCAAGGGACACCTTAGGCAAAGTACTTCGATCTGAGCTTACAAAGAGTATAAAAGCTAAAATGGCTAGCCAAAGAAATGGAAAAGGTGGGAAATCGTGAGTGCCCAAATATTTATCATAGCTGCCCCTCGATCTGGGGCTGGACTCCTGCACAAACTTTTATTGTTAGATGAAAGTTTCCATGCGGGGGCACTCACTAGTGACGAGAATGTTGTTTCTTTCCTAGAGAAAGGTCTAGTCAAAAATAACTACGAGTTGGGCGAGAAAAAGGCGAAGAAACTTACGCCTGCCCAGAAGCTTAAACTCCAAGCCGAATATGGAAGTAAAAGTTCAAAGGGAGTTAAAGTAATTGCAGATTACAATCCGCGGCTATCTGTACATGTAAGTGAATTAGCCGAAGCGTTTCCAGATGCAAAGTTCATTTTTGTAACACGAAATCCAGCCCAGACGATTTCAAGTGCTAGGAGAGCATGGGAATCTAAAAAGTTTGCCTCTTATCCAGATTTACCAGAGTGGTGGGGGGAGCCTTGGGCATTTCAGTTGACACCAAACTGGCGTGAATTGATTGGTCAGCCAATTTTGAATATCGTCGCTAGTCAATGGGCATACTCCGTAGAGTCAATTTTTGCCGCCTCCGAAGGCATTGATCAAAAACGATGGTTTAACGCAAGCTTTGAGTCCTTAATGACAAATCCGCAAGAAGAGATGTCAAGAATTACTAAGGGCCTAAAACTAGAGTGGAAGGGCAAGATTCCTCATATTTTGCCTACTTCTACTAACGCCCTTTTACTTCCAGGTGGGCGACAACCCAGAATACCTATGGGCCAGATTGGACAAGTATTAGAACCGCATAAAGAGACGGTGATTAAATACAACGTCTTCCGCGAACCATTCTCGCCTCAGAGAGTTCAAAATGCAGCCCCTGGAGCCCCGCGAATGGGTCAGCGGAAAACAGTGAAAAGCGAAGGCACAAACTTTGCCTACACGGCCTCAAAATCATTTTCTAAACTATTGGAGAGCTCTAACTCATCTGTAGTTATTAGTACATATAACAGTGGGCAAGTCATTTTCGTACGTGCCTCAGATGGTGGTTTAAATGCCGAATTTAAGGGTTATTCAGCTCCCATGGGTATAGCAGTGTCAGAGAACAAATTAGCCGTTGGAGTTCAAAATTCGGTTATTACTTATTCGAATCAGCCACCGCTATCTCAGTTCGTCGAGCCCGCTGGTAAAAGCGATAAAGTTTTTGCGCCTCGGACAGTAGTCTTCACAGGTCAGATTGATATACATGAGATGGAGTTCGGCCAAGGCAAAGACA
>CANIBB010000099.1:0-4531 GCA_947465575.1 Actinomycetota bacterium
TCAGGTGTGTGTTGGTGAACTCCCCCGAATTTGTATGATGTTAGCGAACTCATAACTTCACTTGCAATCAAATTGATTTTTGCGCTTCTGCCAGCTCCGGTTGTGCCTGATGCTGCAACCACAACGATATCTGAAACATCGATAATCCCAACAGCGGGAGCGATTCCGAGAGAGATTGAGGTTGCATAGCAACCTGGGTTTGCCACCCTACTCTCCCTTTTGATTGCATCACGTTGACCAGATGCAAGCTCTGGTAATCCGTAGACCCAAGCCCCTGCATGTTCACCGCCGTAATACTTTTTCCACTGGCTTGCATCTTCTAATCTGAAGTCGGCACCGAGATCGACAATCTTTACATTCGATGGAATCGTTGCAATCAAGGCAGCCGACTCACCATGTGGAAGGGCTAGGAAAACAAGTTCAATAGTTGAGAAATCTATTTCATCAACGGTAGCAAATCTGTGCCCTGCGTAACTCTGTAATTGAGGGTGAATGGAGGTGACCTGCTCCCCTGCATGTGAGTGAGCACTAGCCACAGTAACTTCAAATTGCGGATGCCCTGAGAGAAGGCGTAAAAGCTCTCCGCCTGTGTAGCCACTTGCACCGATAACCGCTGTTCTCATGGATACAGATTAACTCAAAACCGATATTTATGCAATCTTGTGCATATTTATGCGGTACGTAACACCGCGCCACATTTAGCAAGGGCCACGTCCGTTGCAGCCTCACGCATCGCTGAGACCTCATCGCCCGTCAGAGTTCGATCGGGTGCGCGGAAGGTCAGAGTGAAGGCCAACGAAATCTTTCCATCGCCAATCTTGTCGTAGCGATCAAAACAGGTAATTGATTCAAGGAGCTCTCCGGCACCTTCGCGAAGCGCCGCTTCCACAGATTGGGCGCTCACGGCTGAGTCAACGATGAGAGCGACATCTTGCAGTGCCGCCGGCATTGTGCCGACCGTAGTTGGTCGGACTAACTGCGAATGCGGTAAAGCGCTCAGAGCTACTGCAAATGCAACGGAGCGTTCTGGTAAACCATAGGCGGCCACAATGCGAGGGTGAAGCTCGCCCGCATGGGCTACTGCTTTGCCATCAATGATTAATTCAGCGCAACGGCCTGGATGCCAAGGCGCAAAATCGGAGCGCGCTACAGTCCACTCTAGATTACATAACTCTAAGATCCCTTGCGCAAAAGCAATCGCATCTGTCCAATTGTAATCGCGCGACTTACCCTGCCAATTTTCATTCTCCACTTTTCCGACCAATAGACCTGCGACGTGATAAGCCTGCGGTGGGACACTCGCAAAAATCTCTTCTATTAATTTCTGATCAGGCCGCTTTGAAAGCTGCGGAGAAATGGCTGAAACTAACTTTTTGGAACTGCGGAAAATTGAACCCATTTCAAATATTGCAAAATCCTTAGCTCCGCGACTTATATTGCGCTGGGCAACCTCGATTAAACCAGGGACTAGATGCACACGCATCAGTGGGAACTCTTCAGACATTGGGTTAGCAACCCGATAAGTCGCAGCCCGCTCTCCAACGAAGCCCATAGAATCAATTGTCGCTTGATTAGTGAAGGGAAATGTCTGTACTTCGGCTAAACCACGGCTAGCAAGCATTGCAGCTACCGCTCTTCGACGCTTTTGATCTGCAGTCAATGATGCATGCAAAGGACGTGGTGGAAGTACTGAAGGAATCTTGTCGTAACCAATCATTCGCGCGACTTCTTCGGCAAAATCAGATGTTGTTAGTAGATCAGAGCGCCATGACGGTGGGTCAACGGCAAAACTCTTTTCATCAACATCACAGCCGATAATACGTAAAACTTCAGCCACTTTTTTCGGAGATACTTCAAAGCCAAGAATCGTTGAGATTTTCGCAGGATCTATCTCCACGACAGGCGCGTAGATAGGCTCTCCATCGACGACTGTTGCTACATGTTGAGCTGAACTGTGGGCAGTTAGAAGCTGCACAAATCGAGCAGAGGCAAACTCGGCTAACGAAGGATCAACACTTCGCTCTAGTCGGCGTGATGCCTCCGAGGAGAGTTTGTGACGGCGTGAATTCTTTGCAATCGAAGTTGGATCAAAACGAACCGCCTCAAGTGCAATGTCAGTTGTCGTCTCCGAGATTTCTGATGTAGCCCCGCCCATCGTTCCAGCTAGTGCTAATGGTTTTTCATCATCGCAGACCATCAAATCATCGGGATCCAACTGGCGCACCTGGCCATCTAAAGTTGTGAAGGGTTGAGCTTTACCGGCGCGCTTAATAGTTAAGCCGCCTTTAATCTTCGACTTATCAAATGCATGTAAAGGTTGACCGAGTTCGAGCATGACGTAGTTTGTAACATCGACTACCAAAGAGATAGAACGCATTCCCATTTTTTCAATCCGTCGACGCATCCACAGAGGTGTGGTTGCCTTCGGATCAAAGTTAGTCAGAGTACGTAAGTAGAAAACCGATGCAGCGGAAGGATCGGCAATTTTTGCAGTGACGCCCTTGCCGGTCTCGGTGAATTTCAAACTCCGAAGAAGATCAACGGGATCGCTAAATTTAAGACCGAGTGAACCGGCAACCTCACGAGCCATTCCTCGAATGCTGAGGGCATAACCGCGATCTGGATTGATCGCTACATCAAAAATTACATCATTGATCTGCAAATCCCCAATTGCATCGGCGCCAATTTCAACTTCATTCTCATTTAAAACCATGATCCCTGCATGGTCATCACTTATGCCTAATTCACGGGCAGAACAGATCATTCCATTGGATTTTTTGCCGTAAGTCTCTCGCGCACCGATTGTGAAATCTCCCGGCAATACTGCGCCAGGTAGGGCCGCTACAACCACATCCCCTACGCCAAAGTTTGTTGCCCCACAAATAACATAACGTGTTGCACCTTCACCGCAATCAAGACCTACGTAACGGATTGGCTTTTTAAACTCAACTATCTCTTCTATGGAGAGAACTCGTGCAAATACGAGTGGCCCAGTCAGATCCGACCCTTTTTCAATGATCTCTTCGACTTCAAATCCGACTCGAATGAGGGCATCGGATATTTCACCTGCAGTTACTGAGGCAGGGATATCAACAAACTCTTTAATCCAAGACAACGGCGTCAGCATTACAGGCCAACTCCAAACTGACGAGTGAAACGAAGATCGCCTTCGACGATATCGTGCATATCGGTAATACCGTGGCGCACCATCAACGTTCTTTCTAGCCCCATACCAAAAGCAAAACCGCTATAGACATCGGTATCAATTCCGCATGTTGCAAGAACTCGTGGATTCACCATTCCGCAACCGCCCCACTCGATCCAGCGATTGTTGAAGAAAATATCTACTTCAGCACTTGGCTCGGTGAATGGAAAGAAAGATGGTCGAAGTCGCGTTGTAACCCCTGGACCAAACATATGGCTTGCAAAGTTATCCAGGGTTCCCTTGAGGTGAGCCATCGTGATGCCCTTATCAATTACTAAGCCCTCTACCTGGTGAAAGACAGGGCTATGTGTGGCATCGAGTTCATCTGCACGAAAAGTTCGGCCAGGGCAGATGACGTAAATAGGTGGCTCTTGTGTAAGCATTGTTCGAATTTGCACTGGTGAGGTATGCGTACGCAGGACCATTCCAGATTCAACTGGTTCGATAAAGAATGTATCTTGCATTGTTCGTGCTGGGTGATCTGTCGGAATATTTAGCGCATCAAAGTTCAGCCAACCAGATTCGAGCTCTGGTCCCTCTTGTACCGCGTAACCCTGTTCGATAAAGAAATCAGAGACTTCGTTTTTAATAATTGAAATCGGGTGCAGCCCGCCACGATGAGCGCGATTAACTGGCAAGGTTATGTCGACAACCTCTTCGAGTAATACTTTTCTATCGCGCTCAGCCGCTAACACCGCCGTTGCAGTTGCCAACGCCGTGGCGATTTCAGCTTTTGCCTCGCCAATTATCTTGCCAAAACTTGCTTTATCCTCAGGTGAGAGTGAACCTAGCGCTCTCGATGCCAAGGCGATTGGTGACTTATCCCCGGCGTGATTTAAACGAGCCGTTTTGAGTGTGTCTAGATCAGTGGCGGCGTTGAAGGCAGTGCGAGCATCGCTCACCCACGTACGTATCTCGTCCTCGCGCATGGGGGCGAGTCTATCGGGTCGTACTTTAGAAGGAGCGCATATTTGCTAAGTGGTACATCAGAATCGATGCCGCCGCCGAAAGATTTAGGCTCTCGGCCGATCCCGGCATAGGGATATGTACTGATTCGATATCTTCCATCGAATGCTCGGCTGCTAGCCCACGTGCTTCATTTCCGAAAATGGCAATGCAATCTCCCTTGCTGACAAATTGTGAAAGCGGTTTTGAACCACCAGCGCCAAGAGTAAATGCATGCAAAGCCTTTGAGGAAAGCAGTTCGGCGAGCTCAATCGATTCAAAGACTGGAATATGCCATAGAGATCCTGCAGTGCTGCGAACTACTTTCGGTGAATACATGTCAACGCTACCTGGGGATGTAATAACGGCATCCATTCCGAA
>CANIBB010000100.1:0-4510 GCA_947465575.1 Actinomycetota bacterium
GAGTTCGCTGCGATAATTCTTGAAGAAAATTTGATTCCCATTATCGAACCGGAGGTCGATATAAAAAGTCCAGAGAAAGCCGCTGCCGAGCAACTTCTTAAGGATGGACTACTTAAAGCTTTAGACTCACTCGCGCCAACGCAAAACGTCATTTTGAAGCTGACATTGCCTAATGAGTTAGGTCTTTACTCGGATCTAGTGGCACACCCACGAGTTCTGCGTCTTGTCGCACTCTCCGGTGGCTACTCGCGTGAACAGGCTAATGATTTATTGCGACAGAACCCAGGACTAATCGCCAGCTTTTCACGGGCCCTGACCGAGGGCTTGGATATTCATCAGAGTGAGAGCGAGTTCAATTCAACCCTTGATGCATCAATAGAGACTATCTATAACGCCTCAATAAAACGCTAATCCTGAAGTATTCTAGGAAGCATGAAATATGTCTTTACACATAAGGTAATTGTGATCACCGGCGGCGCCGGTGGCATTGGCTCGCATTTGGCCCATGAGTTTGCCTCACGTGGTGCCAGATTGGTCTTACTGGACTTGGATGAGAAACGCCTTGACACGGTCATAGCAGGGTTATCAGGAACTGGACATCTTGCAATCGCACTGGACCTTACTGACCGCCTCGCAATTGATCGGGCGGTTGAAGATATTTCGCAAATGCATGGACATATTGATGTTCTGATTCCAAATGCCGCGATAACTACAACGGATAGATTCGATGAGCGAAGTGTTGAAAGCATCGAGCACGAATTAGATATCAATTTACGTTCTCCGCTTGTGATAATTCGTAAGTGCATTGCTCTGCTTAAGAAATCTGATGACCCGCGGATAATTACTACAGTTTCATTAGGCGGAATATTTCCATTGGGAGAGACACCGCTATATACAATTTCAAAGTTTGGGTTACGGGGAGCGATGCTTTCAATGAGTCTAGATTTTGCAGCAAAGGGAATTAAGGCAGGCTCGGTTATGCCATCGGCCACAGATACTCCGATGCTGCAACGAGAAGCCGTTGATGGGGGAAACTCATTGCAGTTTATGGATCCACCCCAAAAGAGCGCTGATGTGGTCAAATCATTTTTAAAGATGCTGGATAAACCAAAGTTCGAGGTCTATCCAAAGCCCAGTGAATCATGGCTCGTTAGAATCGCGATGCTCTTTCCGAGCCAGCTTCCATTATTGATGCCGTTATTTGTTGGAAAAGGCGAACGCGGACACAAGCGATACTTGAAGGAGCTTGAACTGCGCGGCATCGCGCGCCAAGTAAATGGCGTGTGGGAAATTATCGAATAAGGCTTTGATATGTGGATTCGTCAACCTCTGGCCAATCAAACCGATCACGTAAAATTGCTAAATAATTGAGATATGTTTCAACTTCTATGTAGTTGGTATGGCGTGGGCTATCAATGTATTTATGGCCTCCAGCTAAATCTGGATTATCGGATTTTCGTAACTCCAGTAACTCTGGATAGTTAATACCTGTTACTCGAGCCCGGATATCGATGACAACCATCTGTGCCATCTCATCGAATCTTTTGTATGCTGCATCGGCAAACTCTGCATATCCAATAAAGTAAAGGTTCGGATGCTTTCGAGAAAGTATCCGAAGATAGAGTTGAGGTCGACCATCTCTCCACTCATCTTCGCTCTGCTCTAAATAAGGAACCGAGTAAGAATAGCCAGTGGCCAAAACGATAAGATCCAATGCTTCATAACTACCATCTTTAAATCGTGCACCATTCTCATCCACACTTTCAATGTCAGGTTTGGCAATCAAATCTCCGTGACCTAAATGGTGAAGAACCTGGGTATTCATAATCGGATGGCTGGCCAATAAATTGTGATCAGGCTTTGGTAGTCCGTATCTGGTGAGGTCGCCAACCAGGGTGTCAATCATTTTTGTAACATCACCATTAATCGATACCCCTTTTGGCGGCAGAATTTTTCCGGAAATGAGGGCATCGGTTGGAACACCAAAGATGTATTTGGGAATATAGCGATAGCCGCGGCGAACAGAGAAGAAAGCTTTTTTCGAAAACTGTGCAGCATCAGATGCGATATCGACACCAGAGTTACCCGCGCCAACGATGAGAACTCTCTTGCCGGTAAATTCACTCGGGCTTCGATACTCCACAGAATGCATAATTGTGCCCTTAAATTGGGCTTCACCCTCGATCACGGGTCGATTTGGATGCCATGTAACACCGGTGGCATTGATCAGACCCTCGTAGATTTCACTCTTTCCATTTGAGAGGCTAACGCTCCATTGATCGGCCTCAATTGGCAAAGCCTGCACTACGGATACTCCAAAGTTCACTCTCGACTTTAGGTTGTATGCATCTGCAAATCCTCGGATGTAATCGAGTATCTGGTGCCACGATGGATAGTCTGGATAATTCGAAGGCATTGGAAAGCCATAGAAACCGCTCGTGTATTTAGATGAGATGAAGTGCGCCGATTCATACATCGGAGTTCCATGATTATCCATATCCCAGACGCCACCGACATCGCTGTGACGTTCATACCAGTCAAAGGGAACGCCCTCTTTAATGAGCGCGCGGGCCATAACTAGACCAGCAGGCCCGGCTCCGACGAGACAGTACTTTTTGTTGTAGTTAACGGCTGGAGCGACAATGTCTGCAGCTTTTTTCGAGCGAAGTTGAGTGGATGCAAGCTTTGCGTATACAACTGGCTTAGTGCGTTTAATCCTTACTACATTTACGATTCCGCCGGCGGTAATGACGACAAGGAGAACCGGAACTAAATTAATCCACTTATTATCTGAGCCAGTCAATGTGTTGTAATGAACGGCGGCCAAAATAAATGCGCCCATAAGTCCTATAAATCCAACTAAAGGAGCAAGAAATCCTGACCACCACTTTCTATCTTTTCTCTTCCAAAAGAACACAATGACCGAAAGAGATGCAAAGGCTTGAAGCGCTACGATTCCGAGGGTTCCGACGGCAATTAAGCTAGCGGCAAAGGTTTTATAAGGATCGGCCCCCGTGACTGCAAAAGCAACGGCAACGACTGACGCCGAACCGGTAATGGCCAAACTTGCAATGTGGGGGCTGAAGAAATCTTTATGATATTCGCCAAAGATATGTGGGGCGATATTTTCACGTCCCAATGCGAAGAGATAACGGCTGGCTGCATTGTGCAGGGCTGAGTAGCCAGCCAAAACGCTGGTACAGAGAAGCACGGCGCCTATATCGAAGAGCGCTTCACCCCCATATTGATTCAATAAATTTAAAACGAAAACTCCGCCATCGGCGCTCGCTTGAGAATGCAGCTTGCTGACCCCCGTGGCCCCGATAATTACCCAGGCCGTGAAGACATAGAAAATTCCAACTGATGTGACTGCAATATATGTTGCCCTTGGGATGCTCTTTTCAGGGTTTTTGGTCTCTTCCCCGTATAAAGCTGCAGATTCAAAACCGATAAAGCTCGTAAAAGCAATCAGCGCGGCGATTCCAAAAGGGCCAGATGTTGCTTGGTGATAAGTAAAGCTCTCAAGCGGGAAAGCCGATGTGCCTTTCTTGGCAATCACGATACATTCAAAAACTACGAGCACTGCAAATTCTGCAATCATCAATATACCTAAAACTTTGGCTGAGAAATCTACGGATCGATATCCAAGAACTGCAACGATTGCGATTCCAATCGCCGAAAGCAGGAACCAAGGCACTGATATGCCGGCAGCTGAAAATATCAGTTCGTGCATGAAGTAACCGAAAGCACCGGCTAGCCCACACGTCATAGCGGTGTAAGAAGTCAGAGCCAGGTATGCAGCCCCTACACCAATATCTTTGCCGAGTGCTCGAGAAATATATGTATAGAAGGCACCGGTATTAACAACGCGCCGACTCATAGCGGCATAACCTGCAGAAAAACAGATTAGAACTATGGAGGCAACTAAGTAAGCAACGGGCAGACCCACGCCATTACCGTAAACAATTGCCAATGGGACATTGCCAATCATCGCCGCGAGGGGAGCTGCCGCAGCGATAACTAAGAAGACGATTCGCTGAGTAGTCAGGCTCCGACGTTCGCGGATAAGGGCATTTGAAGCCTTGCGAACCTTCTGTTTTTCCATGAGGAAGAGTCTGGCATTGGCACAGGTAATGCAGGTGTAACTGCTGGTGGGGCGGGTCGGGCTCGAACCGACGACGACTGAATTATGAGTTCAGGGCTCTAACCAACTGAGCTACCGCCCCGTGCAGGAGGTAACTCTAATGCAGGAATAATCATATGAAGGCACGTTCCGTTGCCGTCTGGGCCGGGTCTAAGTGACCAGTTGCCCCGCGCAACAGAGTCAAAAACGGAGCTCCCCAGTCCTGAGGGGTGGTTGCTAGCGCCGCCGACTCCGTTATCGGTGAAATTACATTCAAGCCAACCATCGTTATTCAGATGAATGGAAATTACGACTTTCGTTGCATGCCCGTGCCTAAAGGCATTACTAACGGCCTCCTCCACTAGCGCTCCAAATTGATTTGTCGGC
>CANIBB010000101.1:0-4477 GCA_947465575.1 Actinomycetota bacterium
GGCGACCTTTTCCTGCGCCATTGTTATCCAGCGGTGCAGGCCTTCATTCTCTGGGAAGAGATCCAGGACTGCCTTATCAGTGCGGTAAATATCTTTTGGATCTCCAGATAAAGCGACCCAGCGAAATGGACCCCTGCCTTCACAAAATTGAGGTCGAATATAGGCCGGGACAAAGCCAGGAAAGGCAAAGGCGCGCGAATATCCACCTTGGCGGGCCTCATCGCGAATTGAATTACCGTAGTCAAAAACCTCGGCGCCCTTATCCATGAAGCCCACCATTGCTTCGACATGTTTTGCCATCGAGGCTTGAGATCGCTTTGTGAAATCGGCTGGGTCATCTTTAGCCATTTGTGCCGCCTCATGAATATCCACGCCGATTGGAATATATGAAAATGGATCATGGGCAGATGTCTGATCGGTGACGATATCGATTGGAACATCCATTGATAGCAACAACGGAAATAGCTCTGCAGCATTGCCAACTAATCCAACTGAAAGTGGAATACCTAAGGACTTTGCTTTCAATACGCGCTCGATTGCATCATCAACGCCATCTGCAATCTCATCTAAGTATCTAGTTTGAATTCGCTTTTCAAGACGGGATTTATCTACATCGATTATTAAGCAGACGCCACCATTCATGGTTACTGCAAGTGGCTGAGCCCCACCCATTCCGCCACAGCCACCAGTTAATGTAAGCGTGCCTTGCAGAGTTCCTTTAAAACGTTTTTGCGCAACGGCTGCAAATGTTTCGTACGTACCTTGCAGAATCCCTTGCGTACCGATGTAGATCCACGATCCGGCAGTCATCTGTCCATACATCGTCAGTCCAAGATGCTCTAAGCGTCGAAACTCTGGCCAGTTAGCCCAATCGCCAACAAGGTTAGAGTTTGCAATCAAGACGCGTGGTGCCCACTCGTGTGTTTGAAAAACTCCGACAGGCTTACCCGATTGAACTAGTAGCGTCTCATCATCTTTTAAATTGGTTAGAGATTTTACAATTGCATCAAAGGATGGCCAGTTACGGGCCGCCTTTCCAGTACCACCATAGACAACTAAGTTCTCTGGGTGCTCGGCAACGGCTGGGTCTAGGTTGTTGTGCAGCATACGGATTGCAGCCTCTTGCGCCCATCCCTTGGCTGTTAGATTTGAACCAGTAGCAGCATGCAGGATTCGGGCTGAAGTACTCATGCGGGCAAGACTATAGGGGCATGCAGGCCTATGGAAAGGCCTATGAAATCAGGGCTTTAGCCCACTCTTGATACTTTGTAGAGAGCTCACTCACCATGGATATCTCTTGAATCTTTGAACGCTCACCATTTTTTGCAGCATATAAATCGGCGATAGTGATTGCGTGTTTTGGGAGATGAATAACTTCAATCGAATCCCCCACACCAATCTCGCCCTCTTGAATTATTCGAAGATAAGCACCGGGGCGACCTGCTGCCATAAACTCTTTAATCAACGTTGGCCTTTGCCAGAATCCGGCAAACACTCTGCACGGTATGCGCGGCTGGGAAACTTCTAAAATTACCGAACCGATCTGCCACTGCTCGCCGATGAGAGCTGTATTTACATCGATACCTTGCGTCGTTAAATTTTCACCAAATCGTCCATTATCAATCTCAATACCAATTTCTCTTTCCCACCAATCAGCATCTTCGCGGGCATATGCATAGACCGCTTGGTCATAACCACCATGGGCATTGCGATCGATGATTACATCATTTGCTACTTGCTCGTGCGCAAAAGCTACTCGTCCGAGTACGCCACGTTTATCTATCCCGGTCTTACCTTCGCTGCCAGTCCATTGACCTTCGTGAACAACCGAAGTCACATTGACCGACACAACCTTCATTGGTTACATCTCTGGGAAGTGGCAGGCAACTTGCGAATTACCAATTTGGAGTAGCTCCGGTACATCCGTGCTGCACTTAACTGTGGCCTTCCAACAGCGCGTATTGAAAACGCAGCCCGATGGTGGATTAACTGGGCTCGGTAAGTCGCCAGATAAAATTATTCGCTCACGTGTCTTTTCGGTACGAGGATCTGGCTGTGGAACGGCCGACATTAAGGCCTTGGTATATGGGTGGTGAGGCGCGGCATAGAGAGCGTTAGTCTCGCCAATTTCCATGATTTTGCCTAGATACATAACGGCAACACGGTCGGAGATGTGTTGCACAACGGATAAGTTGTGCGCGATAAAGACCATGCTAATTCCATCTTGCTCTTGAAGATCTTCAAGCAAGTTGATTACTTGGGCTTGAATAGAGACATCAAGTGCGCTGACTGGCTCATCGGCGATGATAAAGCGTGGCTTAAGAGCAATAGCACGGGCTATTCCAATGCGCTGGCGTTGTCCACCAGAGAACTCGTGAGGATAGCGGTTGTAGTGCTCAGGGTTTAGGCCTACGCGCTCCATTAATGATTGAACAGCTACCTTCATTCCACCTTGAGGTTCTATATCTTGAATCTCAAAAGGTGCCGAAATAATCTTTCCGATTGTCTGGCGAGGATTTAGCGCAGTATATGGATCTTGAAAAATAATCTGCATTTGAGAGCGCAGTGGGCGCATTTTGCCAGGTTTAAAATGAGTTATATCTTCGCCTTCAAAGATTAACTTGCCTGAGGTCGGTTCATTTAACTTTAAAATCGTGCGACCTGCAGTTGTCTTTCCACATCCCGATTCGCCGACTAAGCCAAGAGTTTCACCGGCGCGAAGGTCGAAAGAGATTCCATCTACGGCTTTAACTACTTGGTGCTTGCGCTTACCCCCAACTGGAAAATGCTTTGTTAAGTTTTCTACTTTTAAAATTACATCATCGCTCACTAGCGCACCTCTTTAAGTTCTTTGATGAAGAGGTTATCTCGCGTGGCTTCGGCAACGTGGCAGCGGGAAAGATGTGATGGGAGCGAGCCCAATAGCTCTGGGCGATCGTTTGCGCAGATATCTCCAGCGGCATGCGATGCGAACTCACACCGGGGCGCAAATGCACAACCTATCGGCAAGTTAATCAGTGATGGAGGTTGTCCAGGAATCGCCTTAAGGCGATCTGAGCCATGGGTCGAAATACGGGGCACTGACTTAAGTAAACCGAGCGTGTATGGAGCTTTTGGTTTGTAGAAAACATCATCGGCCGAACCTTGTTCAACGATACGGCCTCCGTACATAACTGAGACCTTGTCTGCAACCTGTGCAACAACTCCAAGATCATGGGTAATGAGAAGAATTCCCATATTAAACTCTTTTTGCAGCGAGGCGAGCAAAATAAGAATCTGTGCCTGAACCGTTACATCAAGTGCGGTGGTTGGCTCATCGGCGATTAATACACGCGGTGAGTTCATTAGGGCCATTGCAATCATCACGCGTTGGCGCATGCCACCTGAGAACTGATGAGGGTAGTCGTCGGCGCGCTGAACGGGTTCGGCAATTCCAACTAGATCTAACATCTCGATGGCGCGCTTGAGCGCCTCCTTCTTCTTGCCAGGGTTATGAACTAAATAACCCTCTGCTAATTGATTGCCAATTCGATAATAAGGATGCAGAGATGACATCGGATCTTGAAAGATCATTGCAACTGCACGGCCGCGCAACATTCGAATCTCTTCATCACTGGCGGTCACAATATCTACGTTGCGATCCCCATCTTTCAAGAAAATGGAGCCGGTGATTTGAGCTGCGCCTTTTTTGTGCAGACCCATGACCGATAGACCAGTCACAGTTTTACCTGAGCCTGATTCTCCGACTATTGCAACGGTTTCACCCTCGCTAAGAGATAACGAAACACCATCGACAGCGCGTACTAAACCATCATCTGTTGGAAATGCGACCTGCAGATTATCAATCTTTAAAAGCTCGGCCATTAGATTCTCACCCGTGGGTCAAGCACGGCATACAACATGTCTACAACCAAGTTCATAATGATGACAACGGCCGCGGCCAAAATAGTCGTTGCGAGCACGACAGGTAAATCAAACTCAAATGTCGAACGCAGTGTTAAACGTCCAAGTCCTGGTAAATTAAAGATTGTTTCAGTAATAATCGCTCCACCTATAAGGCCGGCAAAATCTAGGCCGGCCAGAGTAATAATCGGTGCAAAGACGGCTCGCATGGTGTGCTTGAACAAGACGGTGCGCTCTTTGACACCTTTAGCACGAGCTGTACGAATGTAATCCTCGCCCAGAGTTTCAAGAACTGCTGCACGAGTGAATCGCGTGTATAGCGCAGCGAAAGCGATTGCCAAGGTAATCCACGGCAGAATAAAGAACTGGAAGAACTTATAAGGATTTTCTATCAGCGGCGTATAGCCAGTCAGTGATAAGGGCACAAGCTTCCACTTAATTGTCACCCAGATTAAGAGTGCCAATCCAGTTACGAAAGTTGGAAGTGATGTTCCAAGCAAAACAAATATTGAACTGACTCTATCGGGCCACTTATTTTTAAATCGTGCGGCAACAATGCCCAAACTAACTCCGA
>CANIBB010000102.1:0-4368 GCA_947465575.1 Actinomycetota bacterium
AATTCCAATAATATTTGTCGGGGGCTTCTTCAGCTCTGTCGCCATTATTACCGTTGCATTTACCGAATCATATGGACATAAATCTCAATCTGGTCTACTCCTTGCAATCTGGTCAAGCGGAAGCGCAGTTTCGGCCATCATTAACGGTCTTATCAAATGGAAGATCTCGCATGCGGCGCGCTTCATAATATTTCTTCTTGCATTGACGATCATGGTAATTCCGCTTCTCTTTGTTCATTCAATTCTGGTCTTAGCTATTGCATTGTTTTTTAACGGCTTTGCAATCGCCCCGTTGCTCGTGAACGCTTATGGAATCGCCGAATCTGCAGTTCCTCCCGAGCAGATTACGCAGACGCTTAGCTGGGTTGTGGCAGGTATGCCGCTGGGCGGGGCTATGGCCAGTGCGATATCCGGCTGGACTATTGATAACTACGGTGCCCAGAGCGCTTATTGGGTCCCATTGGGATTTATGTGTGCTGCAGTTGTAGCCACGCTGCCTTACTTCACCACTTATAAGGCACTCATCGGTTATTCTTCCAAACATGACTGAACTCAGATTCATCGACAAAAACGATGAGGGAACCCATCTGCGTCTTCATGACAGCGATGGCAAAGATTTCTCACTTCCAATCAGCGACTCTTTGCGCGCGAGCATCAATCAGACGCGTCTGGCATCTGTACCAGAGACACTCCCTGATTCAATTTCAATCAAGGAGATTCAGCGTCGTCTACGCGCTGGTGAACTCCCAGATAATATAGCTCGCGAAAATAACATTTCACTTGAAAAAATTGATCGTTTCTCTGGCCCCATTCTTCAGGAGCGCATTTACATAATTGATCAAGCGCAACAGATTCCTATTCGCAAAGAAGGTGGACGCGAACCTGTCACGCTTTTAGGTGTCGTTGTCTCTCGCCTTGCACCTCGTAACGTTGATTTAGCCGATCTTTCATGGCTCACATGGCGCCATGAGGATGGAACTTGGTCAGTTGAGCTCCACTATCCCAACAGCAGCGGCGGCGGAGTTGCAGTATGGAACTTTGATCCCACTCGTCGCCTTGTGACTTCCCTTGATGAAAATGCGCGATGGATGATGGGAGATGAACCAATTCCACGACCTGCGCCGCAATCTGCTCCAGGGCTCATCTACTCTGAATCAAACCACCCATCACTTCGCCAAAGCACCAACTCCGAAGTTGAAGTGCCACGTCTTGCAGTGATACGTGAGCTCCCAGATGATGAGGCAACGCGAGATGGTGTTGTTGCACGGGCAAAGGTTCCAAGCTGGGATGAAATTATGTTTGGTATTAAACCAACTGAAGATCAGTAGTACTTACAAGTGATTGTTGATTCCGCTCTTTATCAAAACGGTAATCGCGTTCCTGGCCCCTCAGACATCTCTGACTTAGTTGATATCGCTCGAACTTCTGGTGGCTTTGTTTGGTTAGGGCTCTCGGCCCCCACTGAAAGCGAGTTTGAACATATCGTTGGAGAACTCAACTTTCACCCACTGGCCGTCGAAGATGCAGTGCACGCCCAACAACGTCCAAAGATTGAAGATTACGAAGGTTTAACATTTTTTACTTTAAAGACCGTTTTCTATAATGAGGCTAACAGTGCCATTTCTACTGGTGAATTAATCTGCTTCATTGATAAAGCCTTCATCGTTATCGTGCGCCACGGAGAAGGAACCCCATTAGTTACTGTTCGCCACGAGATAGAGGCGAAACCTGACTTCCTCAAACTTGGACCCTTCGCAGTCCTTCATGCCGTGCTCGATCGCGTAATTGATGAATATACGCTGATTGCAACCGAGCTCGAAAACGATGTTATTAACTTAGAAACAAAAGTCTTTAGCGGTAAACGCCAGACCTTTTCTCAAGAGATCTACTTTCTTAAGCGCGAGCTCATTGAATATCGACATGCAATCGAACCGCTTGTTGTGCCCTTGCAAAAATTGGTATCTGAGACTTACACAGAAACACCTGACTCCTTGAAGCCATTCTTTAGAGACACCCTCGACCATCTTCTTCGCGCCTGCGAGCACGCTTCAGGTATGGATTCACTTCTTACAACGGCTTTGCAGGCGGATTTGGCACACGTACAGGTTCGCCAAAATGAAGATGTCCGAAAGATTTCTGCATGGGTTGCACTAGCTGCAGGACCAACCATGATCGCTGGAATTTACGGCATGAACTTTAAGTTTATGCCAGAGCTTGAATGGAGATTCGGCTACCCACTTGTGATTTCAATTGTTACTTCGCTGAGCGGCTTCCTCTTCTACAAATTCAAAAAGGCACACTGGCTCTAAATAATTAGCTCAATGTTGTTGTGAGTAAACCCACCTGTGTCTCTATTTCACTGTCTGCTCCATGATGACCAACCATAGATCCCTCTTTATCAACCCGCATAGGATCAATCAACACAACCGCACCCTTTGCCACAGCAATGATTTCTCCCATGCGGTCTAAAGATTCAGCGCTCACAACATCACCAAATAGATTCTTTGCCACTGCTTGCTCGCGAGTAAAGACATCTACGCGATTGCCCAAATACTCCTGCCAAATGCTTGCAACACTAATACGAGCCTGGTCACTATCGTGAGTGGAATTTAGATATAGGTGACGTGCGCGCGGTTCACCGCCGATAACTGAGATATTTTCTAGAAGTGGATTATCAACACCCATAATGATTTTTTCGCCAACATTTATCATGCCATGATCAGATGTTAGCCAAATTCGGGTTCCCTGTGGCACTTCCTTCATAAGGCTTGCAAGCATTTGATCGATCATCACAAGTGCGGCTAACCATTTATCACTCCCAACGCCATCACTATGACCAGCTACATCTAAGTCGTTCATGTAAAGATAGACAAAGGAAGGAGTCTTGCGCAATGCCTCCTTTGCTTGGGCAACCAAATCAGTTACAACATTTGCTCCGCGATATTCGGCCCCCCGAAATACTGCGCGAGTAAAGCCACTATTCTCATATCGCTTAGCGGCAACATGCGAAACATTAATTCCCTCAGCCATGGCGCGTTCAAATAATGTTGGCACGGGCTGCCAAACAATTGGATCTACGCGCTCATCCCATTTAAGCGCATTTAAAATTCGCCCACCACTGCGCGGGACTTGTACGGTGTAACCCAACATTCCGTGAACACCAGGCAGGGTTCCAGTTGTTAACGTTGCTAGGCTTGTTGCAGTAGTTGATGGAAATGAAGTACTTACGATGGCATGTTTAGCCAACCGCGAGATTGTCGGCATGTGATCGGCATAACTTTCCAAAACATCTGCACCAAATCCATCTATGAGAAAAAGTATTTCTCTGCCCATAGGGCTCGATCCGGCATTGATGAGATCTTCAGCGGTAGAAAGCCCAAGGGAGGAAAAGATTGATGGAGTTATCTGCGATAAATGCACGTGCCTATCTTCTCATTACATCCGCTAAGGTTGTGCATGTGAAAAACGCAATTAAGTACTCTTCCGAGGTTAGCGCTGCAATTGCCGCAGGAAGGCCTCTCGTTGCCCTCGAGTCAACGATTATCAGTCATGGCCTGCCACGCCCATCTAACTTAGAGGTTGCAATTGAGTGCGAAAAAATTATTCGCGACCATGGAGCCGTTCCTGCAACTATCGCTCTGCTTGACGGCGTTGTACACGTTGGCCTTGAACAAGATGAGCTTGAGGCAATCGCAAATCGTGATGATATTGCGAAGGCATCGATTAGAGATTTGGCCATCATCATCGCTCAAGGAAAGAGTGCGGCAACTACAGTCGCGGCAACGGCTCACATAGCTGCAATCGCTGGAATTAAGATTTTTGCCACGGGTGGTCTTGGTGGAGTCCATCGTGGCGCAAATGAGTCATTTGATGAATCTGCAGATTTAACGGCCCTGTCCCAACTAGATATGACTGTTGTCTGTGCCGGAGTAAAGTCCATCCTTGATGTTCATGCCACACTTGAGCGACTTGAAACTCTTGCTATAGGACTCGTTGGTTACAAAACAAATCGTTTTCCAGGATTTTACTTAACTGATTCAGGATTTGATTTAGAACATCGCGTCGATAGCGCCGATGAGATCGCTGCAATTGTTAGAGCGCGCTCTTCAATATCTACGCAAAGCAAAGCATTGATAGTTGCAAATCCCGTAAAGAAAGAGATGGCAAAGGCCCTCCACGATCAAATCTTGGCCGCTGGCTTAGCTAAGGCGGCACATGATGGAGTTGATGGAAAAGCTGTAACGCCATTTCTTTTGGAGCATTTCCATAAGGCATCACACGGTGAGTCTCTTGCAATAAATACTGAGATTATTAAATCTAACTGCGCTTTGGCTGCAGAGATTGCCGTGGCCCTGAAATGAAGAAGAT
>CANIBB010000103.1:0-4328 GCA_947465575.1 Actinomycetota bacterium
AAGTGATCGGCGATTTTTTCTACGCCATCCCAATCGATACTTCCATCTTTTTTAAAGGGAGTGACCATCGCGGTCAACATTCGACCAAAGGGCGCTGGTGTACTCATATGCCTAACTCTACTCGTTTTAAGGGGCGATGCGTCCAGATTTTTCAAATGCGCCGTACGTAAGCGGCATTAATTTCGCGAATTCCGCCTCCATTTTCTCGGCGACCATCTCAATTTCGTGCTGCGGATAGCTAGGAAAGTGCGAACCCTCACGCGATGTACGCAAGGATAAAAAGTTCATGAGTGCGCGCGCATTCATGGTCACATACATAGACGAGTACGTTGCAACAGGCAAAACAACGCGTGCAACTTCGCGGGCGATTCCGGCATCCAGCATTTTTTGATAACTCTCATAGGCAACTACGTATGCAGTTTTCATCGCATTAATCGATAGTTCAAACTGCTCTTGAGTGCCATCTTCAAATGTATACGCACCAGTTTTGCCAACTTGTAAAAGTTTGCGCTCCTTCGAAGGGATATAAAATACGGGCTTTAATTCGCGGTAGCGACCACTCTCTTCGTTATATGAGGCAATGCGGTGGCGCATAAATTCACGGAAGACAAATATCGGTGCGGATACAAAAAAGGTCATCGATGTATGTTCAAATGGTGAGCCATGGCGCTCACGCGCTAAATAGTTAATTAATCCGGCAGATTTGGCAGGATCTGCGCCAATCTCCTCCATCGACTGCTCTCCGGCCGTTGAAACTCGCGCCGCCCAGATAACGTCGGCATCGCTAGCACTAGATTTGACTAGCTCCACTGTCATATCGTCGCGGTAAATAATCTCTTCGGCCATAGCGTGACCCTATCTCCGCCCGCCTTGGTGGCTTAGGATTTCTAAGGCAGACTGTCCGCGTGTCCAAAATCGAATCCGTCACAATTCGTGACTCTCTAAGCCTGTCCCTGGCGGTCGGGACTTCCGGGATTGCCTTCGGCGCCGCCTCAGTTGCAAATGGTTTTTCAGTTCTGCAGAGCTGCCTCTTATCTCTTCTTACATTTTCGGGTGCCTCCCAGTTCGCAGTTGTCGGCGTGCTTGGTGCTGGGGGTAGCGCCATCAGTGGGATCGCAACAGCATCACTTCTCGGTTTTCGAAATGGTTTGTACGGCGTCATCATGGCGCCGCGGTTAAAGGTTAAAGGTTTCAAGCGCGTAATAGCTGCGCAGTTAACTATTGATGAATCAACGGGCGTTGCGCTGGGCGCAGAAAAACGCAGTGACGATGCGATGCGTCATGGCTTCTGGTTAACCGGAATTGGTGTATTTGTTTTCTGGAACTTATTTACACTTGCTGGCGCCCTCGGAGCCCAAGCAATGGGTGATACTCGTGCCTGGGGGTTAGATGCTGCCGTACCGGCCGCATTCCTGGGTCTTGTCTGGCCACGGCTTGAAAATAATCGAGACCGCGGCCTTGCAGTTGCTTCGATTATTTTTGCCATTGCCATGACGCCAATCTTGCCCGCTGGCTTGCCGATAATTGCTACCGCCTTCATTGCTATTGCAGTTGGGTTACGCCGATGAATGCATTTTGGGTTGCCACTATTGGTACAAGTGTTATCGCCTTTGCCATTAGATATTCAGGCCACTCGATACCTCAACATTGGTTGGAACATCCGAAAGTTCAACGAATCAATGCACTCATTCCAATTGCATTGCTGAGCGCCCTCGTTGCGGTGCAGACATTTACCGAAAAAAGTGAACTCATGATCGATCACCGAATTGCCGGTGTGAGCGTTGCAGTTATTGCGCTGATCTTAAAGGCACCATTTCCAGTTGTAGTTCTTTCGGCTGCCATTTCATCGGCAGCTATCTATAACTGGCTTTAAATGATACCTAGCGCGCTCAGCTTGGCTTTTAACTCTAAATCTGATGGCTCGGTCAGATGTGATCCATCTGCAAAGACAATCACTGGAATCGATTGAGCGCCACCGTTAATCTCTTGAACTTTCGCTGCAGCCGCTTTGTCGTTTTCGACATCGATAATTGTGTAGGCAACATTGAGCTCATCCATCAATCGCTTCGAACGACGGCAATCCCCGCACCAATCAGCGCTATACATTGTGATTTCACTCTTTGACATGTGTGCCTATTCCTTTACATGAATTTATCGAGGCCATGTGTTAGCCCCGGCTTTGAAACAATTGAACGAACTCCAAGAAGGACTCCGGCCATAAACCCAACACGATCTAATGAGTCGTGACGAATCGTCAACGTCTCCCCTAATCCACCAAAGATGACCTCTTGATGAGCAACTAACCCACGTGCACGCACAGAGTGGATTGGAATATCGCCAACTTTTGATCCTCGTGCGCCATCTAGCGCAGTTGTCGTGGCATCTGGCATCGCAGTTAATCCTGCCGCCTTTCGTGCATCACTCATTAACTCTGCTGTACGCGCGGCCGTGCCACTAGGGGCGTCGACCTTATCTGGATGGTGAAGCTCAATTATTTCAGCTGACTCAAAGTAGCGCGCAGCTTTAGCGGCAAACTCCATCATCAACACTGCGCCAATTGCAAAGTTAGGGGCAACTAGAACTCCGACCGATGGATTCTGACTCAATAAGTCTTCGAGGCTAGCAAGCTTGGTTGCATTAAAACCGGTTGTGCCAACTACAACATTGATTCCATTTTTAACGAGGAAATCTAAGTTAGCCATCACGCTATCTGGAGTGGTGAAATCAACAACGACATGAGTTCCAGAGCCAATGAGCTGCTCCAAAGAATCTCCAATATCAAGGGCTGCGATAAGTGACATCCCAGGCTCGGCCGCAACGGCCTTTACGACTTCGGCGCCCATGCGCCCCTTTGCACCTAATACTGAAACATTTATCATTTCATCACCTTTTCAAATTTTGCGGTGTTTTTGAATGGGCCTACAAGTGCAAGCGTAGGCGTTTTAGTCAGGAAGGCGCTGGCGATTTCGCGAATGTCCGCCTCATTGACCTTTGAAACAGCCTTTAAAATATCGTCAAAACCCATAACGCGTCCGTAGACGATCTCATTTTTGCCGATTCGACTCATTCTCGAACCTGAATCCTCTTGGCTTAAAACTAATGAACCACGGACTGCGCCTTTTGCCCGCTCAATCTCCTCGTGACTCATTCCATTGTCGGCCACATCGGCCAATACTTCGCGAATAATTTCCAAAACTTCAACGGCCTTTGCCGGCTTACAGCCAGCATAGAAACCAATCTGACCGCTTCCAGCATATTGCTGGGCATATCCGTACACTGAATAAGCAAGCCCGCGCTTTTCACGGATCTCCTGGAATAAGCGAGATGACATTCCGCCACCAAGGGCCGAAGCCAAAATTCCCATTGCAAAGCGGCGATCATCATGACGGGCAACGCCCTCCATGCCATAAAACATATGCGCCTGTTCAGTTGGCCGGGTCATTAAACCAACGGGTTGCTGCGCAGGTTTTTTAACTGCAGTATTTCCACGAATCACTGGAGTTCCGGTGACGTCTAGGAAGCCATCGGCCGACAACGCTTTCTCAACCATTTGCACAACTTTTTTGTGGTTAATATTTCCAGCCACTGCCACAACTAAATCTTGAGGCAAGTAACGTTTTTTGTAATAGTTAAATACGCTAGATCTCGACATATTATTTATAGAGTCGATAGTTCCTAAAATTGGCCGGCCTAATGGCGTATTACCGTAGTAAGTTTCGGCATATAAATCATGGACTAAATCACTTGGATCGTCATCGCGCATTGCGATCTCTTCCAGAACCACTTTGCGTTCGGCGTCGACATCAAGGGTTGTAACAACGGAAGATGTGATCAGATCTGAAATAACATCGATTGCCATTGGTAAATCAGTATCAATCACCCGCGCGTAAAAGCAGGTATATTCCTTAGATGTAAAGGCATTCATCTCTCCACCAACAGATTCGATGGATGAGGAAATCTCAAGAGCCGTGCGTCTAGTAGTTCCTTTAAATAAAAGATGCTCAAGGAAGTGAGAAGCCCCAGCAACTGCTGGGGTCTCATCCCTTGAGCCAACGTTGACCCAAATACCAATCGCGGCACTGCGTACCGAAGTTACTTCTTCAGTAACGATACGCAGACCGCTAGGTAAAACTGAGCGACGAACTGTCATTTATTCGGCAGAACCAGTTGTTCCATCTTCAAGGACTGGGACCAAAGACAACTTGCCCTTTGGATCAATCTCGCCGATTTCAACTTGAATCTTGTCGCCAACCTTCATGACCTCTTCCAAGTTTTCAATGCGCTTTCCACCATGCATCTTGCGAATCTGAGATACATGTAGAAGGCCA
>CANIBB010000104.1:0-4262 GCA_947465575.1 Actinomycetota bacterium
GGTGACGAGCAGTTCGCTCGCGACTGGAATTGGAAAGAGCGAGATATCTACGCACTAGTTGGCATGGGTATCGAGCCCGGAATGAGTGATGTCTTTGCGCGATACGCATCAGATCATCTTTTTAGTCGACTTGATTCGGTTACCATTTTCGATGGTTCTAATTTAGTTGTAGAGGGTTATGACTTTGCTCCCTCGTTTTCAATCTGGACAACGATTGAAGAGTGTCTTAATCCCCCATTGGTTTGGGAGGATGGCCGTGGTTGGTTCACAACCGATCCCTTTAGCGAACTTGAAGTATTTGATTTTCCAGAGGGAATTGGACCCGTCGAGTGCGTTAATGTCGAGCACGAAGAGGTTGTGCTTATCCCACAGAAAGTAGATGCTAAGAAAGTTAATTTTAAGTATGGTCTTGGTGCGCAGTTCATAACAACGCTAAAGACAATACAAATGTTGGGAATGGATCGAAAAGAGCACGTTGAGGTTCAGGGTGTTTTAGTCTCGCCTCGCGATTTACTTGCAGCATCGTTGCCGGATCCAGCCACGCTTGGATCGCGCATGAAGGGTAAAACTTGCGCTGGAGCTTTAGTAAAAGGTTTAGATAAGGAAGGCAAGCCATACGCTTGTTATATGTACAACGTTGTAGATAACGAGTGGTCCATGGCCGAATATGGAGATCAGGCAGTTGTGTGGCAGACGGCCGTTAATCCGGTAATCGCAATGGAGCTCATTCACAAGGGTTTATGGAAGCCGGAGGGTGTTGCAGGACCAGAGTGGTTTGATGCAAAGCCATTCTTGGATTCATTGGAGTCATATGGAACGCAGTGGAAGATTCGCGATGAAAGTACTGCGGGAATTGTTGTTTAGATGAAGAAGAACTTTGATGTTGTAATTATCGGATCTGGTTTTGGTGGATCGGTCTCCGCGCTGCGCCTGCGCGAAAAGGGCTACAGCGTCGCTGTTTTAGAGGCGGGACGGCGATTTGAGGATAAGGATTTTCCAAAGACGTCCTGGCGGCTTCGAAAATTTCTCTTTGCCCCAGCCCTTGGTTGCTATGGGATTCAGCGCATTCATGTGCTCCCAGATGTCTTGGTTCTAGCTGGTGCCGGTGTCGGTGGCGGATCACTTGTCTATGCAAATACTTTGTACCAGCCGGGCGATGAGTATTTCAACGATTCGCAGTGGTCATCGATTACCGATTGGAAATCTGAACTCGAACCTTGGTATGACCAGGCACGACGAATGCTAGGCGTAGTGGAGAACCCATATTTTTCACCAAGTGATCAAGCGATGAAAGATGTCGCCGATGAGATGGGTGTTGGGCACACATTCAAAATGGCCCCAGTCGGAATCTACTTCGGTGAAGGTAAAGGCGTTGGCGCTAAGGATCCTTTCTTTGGTGGAGTCGGGCCCGATCGAAGTGGTTGCCAGCAGTGTGGTGCCTGCATGACGGGCTGTAAATTTAATGCAAAAAATACACTCCCCAAGAATTACTTAGGCTTGGCCGAATCTGCAGGCGCAACTGTTTTTCCAATGACCACCGTTAAATCCTTTTCTGAAAATCCGGATGGAACCTGGACAATTCGTGCGATTAAGACCGATGATCCATTTGAAACAACAATAAAATTTGGTGCCGACCAGCTCATTATTGCCGCCGGTACATTCAATACGCAAAAGCTTCTCCATAAGATGAAGTTGAAATCACTTCCTAAGTTGTCTAATCATCTGGGCCAACTCTCTCGCACAAATAGCGAGGCCTTAACGGGTGCGATGATGCCGAATACTGAAATTGATTTCAGCGCAGGTAGTGCGATTACATCCTCATTTTTTCCCGATGAGCATACGCATATTGAGCCCGTTAGATACGGCAAAGGCAGTAACTTCATGGGCTTAATGCAGACCATCATGACCGATGGGTATAACAGCAAAGGGCGAAGAAAACATTGGCTAAGGCAGTTCGTGGCTAACCCATCCCTGCTTGGAAAAATTTTGAATGTTCGGCGATGGAGTCAGCGAACTGTCATTGCATTAACGATGCAAAACGTAGATTCATCCGTAACGGTTAGCGGAAAGCGCGGCTTATTTGGTTGGCGTTTAACTTCAAAAAATGATCCATTGAAACCAAATGCCACATATATTCCAGCGGCCAACGAGGTTGTACGGCGCATAGCTGATAAACATGGCGGGATCGCTGGTGGGCATATAGGCGATCTCATCGACGCACCATTTACGGCCCACTTTGTTGGTGGATGTGTGATTGGGGAGAGCATCGAACACGGCGTCATCGATCCTTACCATCGCGTCTATAACTACCCGAGCCTTCATATAGTCGATGGTTCAACTATTACAGCCAATCTTGGCGTTAATCCATCGCTTACAATTACCGCACAGGCCGAGCGAGCTATATCTATGTGGCCCAATAAGGGCGATGCCGATATTCGTCCGGTGCAGAGTGCGATGTATCAACGCATCTCCCCGATTGCACCGCACCAACCAGTTGTGCCAGTCGGCGCAATTGGCGAGTTAAAGGGTTTTTAGGAGAGCGATGCGATCGTGGGCATTAGTTACTGGGGCGACTTCAGGAATAGGTGAGAGTTTTACTCGCTTACTGGCCAGCAATAAATACAACCTTGTTCTCGTTGCACGCGATCTAGATCGCCTGCACGAACGCGCCGCCGCCCTTGAAGAAAAATTTGGTGTTGAAACCGTTGTTCTGCAGGCCGACCTATCGACCGATGAGGGTTGCGCACTTATTGAGAGTTACATCGCAGAACATGAGATTGATGTACTGATCAACAATGCCGGTTTTGGAATCAACAAGGCCTTCACGGTCAGTGATCTGCAGGCTGAAGAAGATCTCCTCGCAGTACTTGTTCGCACACCAATGCGGTTAATGCATGTTGCGCTCCCTGGAATGAAAGCTCGAGATAAGGGGGTCGTAATTAACGTCTCATCGGTGGCTGGCTTTATCGCCGGTGGCACATACAGCGCCTCAAAATCCTATCTAACCGTGCTCTCTGAATCCCTCAACACTGAGCTTCGGGGTAGCAACGTAAAGGTGAGTGCACTGTGTCCAGGTTTTACCCGTACAGAGTTTCATCAACGGGGACGTATGTCGATGAAGGGTTTACCCGCTTTCATGTGGCTTAACGCCGATAAGCTCGTTGCAAAAGCGTGGAGTGATGCCCTCAAAGGAAAGGCGGTTTCAGTACCGGGTTGGCAGTACCAACTATTAACTTTTGTTATTGGTTTAGCCCCTCGCCCGATGGTTCGAAGAGTTGGCATGAAGGTTCGAGTAAAGCAGCGTCGATAAGCTCAAGAAAAACTCACAGTGAATTCATCGCCTTACAGGCGGGTTATCAAGGGTTTTTGAACTGCCCTTGGCTAAGATTGCGCCATATTCAATGGAGGTCTTCACATGCGTAAACTCGCTTCAATAAGCGTTGCTTTCATCGTCACAGCAGGAATCCTTACCGCTGCCCCAGCATCTGGTGCAACGATTTCAAATGGCGTTGCCTGCAAGAAGTTGAATCAATCAACTAAGGTCGATGGCAGAAAATACAAGTGTGCGAAGAATCCCCTCTCAACAAGTACTAAATTAACCTGGTTATCAAATGACTGTCTGCTGTCAGCAAATAGTTATGTTAAGGCCAAGAAAGACTCAGCGGCGATCGCAGCAAAGTACGCAGCGCAGATACCAGTTATCGATCTTGGAATCGCAAATGAGGTTACTAATAAAGCCGAGATCCAGTTAAAGCTTGATGAATCTAATCTGCGATTAACGGCGGCCAAAGCTAAATTGGCAGCAGCGGTAGCCGAGGCAGATAAAAAGGTTCTTAACACTGCAGTCGGGTCATGGACTTCGGCAGTTCGTGCTTATACAAGCAAGATAAACAGCATTATCGCAAATATTCGAACACTTGAAACTGCAAAGGCAACAGCGCTGAGAAATCCAATTGATTTGGCCTCAAGCATTGTCGAGAGCAAATCAACAGCTGTTCTGATCTGCACAAAGGGCTTATAGACAACTCATATAGAACTACGGAAAAGCCCCGCAACCACTAATGGTGACGGGGCTTTCCCTATTCAATAACCCAGCAGATGTGCCTACCGTGAGTAAATGCGCACACGGCTTATTCAGGGGGCTGGGGCTGTACTACTCGGGGTGCATCTTCTCTTAAGTTTTTTCCCATTCATAAAAGGGATGTGGAGCGAGCTCTTCCTCTATAACGCTATTCCGGTCTGCGCAATCGCCGTTGTAATAA
>CANIBB010000105.1:0-4221 GCA_947465575.1 Actinomycetota bacterium
AATTGAATCAATGGTCAAAATAATTCTTAACCACGACCGAGAGCACTGCGGGACGTTAAAAAGTAACTCTCAGCCACCAGAAAGTATGCAATAATTCCAGCGACTTCTGATTGGCAAATCAATTTAAAGAACTGGCAAATATCTATCTAGTTCGTAAGCGCTCACTTGACGACTGTAATCGAGCCATTCGGCGCGCTTATTACGTAGTACATATTCAAATACATGCTCACCTAGAGTTTCACGCACTAAAGCGCTCTTTTCCATCTGCAGAATCGCTTCATTCAGATCTGTTGGAAGAGAGATCGGATCATTGGAATCGCTCAATACATAGCTTTCTTCAACGCCTTTTAGCCCGGCGGCCAACATCACGGCATAGGCAAGGTAAGGATTACAGGCAGTATCTGGAGATCTAAATTCAATGCGCGTTGAGTTTTCTTTACCTGGCTTATACATAGGAAGGCGCACAAGTGCTCCGCGATTACTTGGCCCCCAGTTAATAACAGCTGGTGCCTCTCCCCCTCCATGAAGGCGCTTATACGAGTTCACCCATTGATTAGTAACAGCAGTGATCTCTGGTGCGTGTTTGAGAATACCTGCAATAAATGAACGACCGACGTTAGATAAGTTGTACTGGGCCTTTGCATCATAGAAAGCATTTTCTTCGCCCTTAAATAATGAAACGTGTGTATGCATTCCGCTACCTGGATGATCGGTAAAGGGTTTTGGCATAAAGGATGCATAAAAGCCCTGATCCATTGCGACCTCTTTGATGACATGGCGAAAAGTCATGATGTTATCGGCCGTTGTTAAGGCATCGGCATCGCGCAGATCAATCTCCTGCTGACCAGGGCCACCCTCGTGATGTGAAAACTCAACGGAGATTCCCATCGCCTCAAGCAGGGTAATTGCTTGGCGCCTGAAATCATGACCGACAACTGCAGGAGTGTGATCGAAATAGCCACCTTGATCAACTGGGATAGGTGCAACGCCAACTTCGGGCATTGATTTAAATAAGAAGAACTCGATTTCTGGGTGGGTGTAACAGGTGTAACCCATGCTTGCCGCTTTATCCAATATGCGACGCAAAACATTGCGAGGATCAGCTGGTGAAGGTTGTCCATCTGGCATCGTAATATCACAAAACATTCTCGCCGCACCAGGAGACTCTGTGCGCCATGGAAGAACTGAAAATGTAGTCGGATCAGGTTTTGCTAACATGTCGGATTCGGTGACACGGGCAAATCCTTCAATCGCTGAACCGTCAAAGCCGATTCCCTCATCAAAGGCGTTCTCGAGTTCGGCCGGTGCGATTGCTACAGATTTTAAAAAGCCTAGGACATCGGTAAACCACAAACGGACAAAACGAATATTTCGCTCTTCTATCGTGCGCAGAACGAACTCTTGCTGCTTATCGGTGTCTATGGACATGTCTGACATTCTTCCAAATGCAGGTTACGGCCGTGTTAACTGATTAAATGACGAAAAACTCACTGCTTTCAAGGGTGCTTTGCGCTGGAATGCTCTTCGTTATGACCACGTTGGCACTAATACGTGCGCCATGGCCGATCGTAATATCGCCAATAACTCGCGCGCCTGCTCCGATAACAACATTATTTTCAATCGTCGGATGACGCTTGCCCAGAACATATGTACGGGCGCCTAAAGTCACATCGTGATACATCATGACATCATCACCAATAATGGCAGTTGCTCCAATGACTACGCCCATTCCATGATCGATGAAGAAGCGACGTCCGATTGTGGCCGCTGGGTGGATTTCAATCCCAGTTGCTGTACGCACCCAGTTAGAGAAAATACGTGCGACAAGTTTTAAGTTAATACGCCATAAAAAATTAGCGACGCGATAACCCCACAAAGCGTGCAGACCTGGGTAGGCCAGAGCCACCTCAAGGCGATTTCTCGCAGCAGGATCTTTAACTAGTGCGTTGTCGAGGTCTTCTAATAATCTTGAAATCATCTACAGGCTACTCGGCTAAATCCTGGTACAGGATTGTTGATAGGTAGCGCTCACCGGATGAGGCGAGAATTACAGCAATATTCTTGCCTGCAAACTCTGGACGCTTGGCAATCTCAGTAGCTGCCCACAACGTTGCACCCGATGAGATTCCAGCCAATATTCCCTCTTCAGCTGCGGCCCTGCGCGCATATTTAATTGCATCATCTGCAGTTGCATCCAAAATCTCGTCATAGACGGTGCGATCTAGAATATTTGGAATGAAGTTCGCCCCAATGCCTTGAAGTGGGTGTGGCCCGGGTGCTCCGCCGTTTAAGATCGGTGAAGCTGCTGGTTCAACGCCAAAGACTTTGATTCCTGGATTCTTCTCTTTTAAGAATCGACCGGTTCCTGTAATCGTTCCGCCGGTACCAATTCCTGAAACAAAGGCATCGACTTTCCCATCTAGATCGCGCCAAATTTCTGGACCGGTTGTTGCATAGTGGATTGCAGGACCAGCCTCATTTTCAAACTGGCGAACTAAAACCGCGCCGGATGCACTTAATTTTTCAGCTGCAGCAACTGCACCTTTCATTCCCTCTGCTGCTGGAGTTAGAACTAACTCGGCACCGAAGGCCAGGATGAGTTTGCGGCGCTCTTTTGATACAGACTCTGGCATTGTAAAAATAGACTTATAACCGCGGGCTGCAGCAACCATTGCCACTGCGATACCAGTATTACCTGATGTCGCCTCAACAACTGTTCCACCCGGCTTGAGTGCACCACTTGCTTCGGCGGCATCAATCATTGCAATTCCCAAGCGATCCTTCACTGAAGATGTTGGGTTATAGAACTCCAACTTTGCAAAGACATTTCCTTGAGCGCCATCGGTCAACTTATTGATGCGAACTAGTGGGGTATTGGCAAAAGCCTCTGTGATGCTGTTATAAATTGTCATAATTCTCCCTAGAAATAAAGTGAAATAGTTAATAGAAATTTAAAGCGGGCGAAGGTGCAACTAGAATCAGCAGCTGCAAGAAGTAGACAAGCAAAAATCAACTATCCGGTTACGTGTAAAAAACCAGGTGATAATCGATTGCATGGCCCCAAGTTTACCGACAAAGCCAATTTAAGCCACTTGCGAACCGTTTGCAGAATTAGCTCTGGCTCCAGCGTGAAGTCATCGGCAATCTGCGATCTTTTCCGAAGGCTCTCATCGAAACTTTCGTGCCTGGTGGATACTGGCGTCGCTTGTATTCAGCTCTATCAACCAGACCTATAACACGGGTAACAAGTGCCGGCTCGAAGCCATCCTTAATTAAGATTTCGTATCCGTGGTCCTCATCGACGTATGAGCGCAGGACTTGATCGAGCAGAATGTAATCAGGCAGAGAGTCACTATCTTTTTGATCCGGGCGAAGCTCGGCGCTGGGCTCTTTAGTAATTGAGCGCTCGGGAATTGGAGGTGTTAAACCTTTGGCCAATGCTTCTTGATTTCGCCAGGTGGCCAAGGCCCACACATCGGTCTTATAAATATCTTTAATCGGCGCAAAGCCACCAACTGCGTCCCCATAAAGAGTTGAATACCCAACGGCCAACTCGCTCTTGTTCCCAGTTGCTAAAACAATATGGCCCTCGGCATTTGAGATTCCCATCAAAGTCGTACCCCGAACGCGAGCCTGAAGATTTTCCTCAGCTACTCCCGTTAAATCCAGATTTGTCATAAAGGAATCGACCATTGGCGCAATTGACTGTATCCGAAAATTAATTCCAGTTGCATCGGCTAAAGCTTGGGCATCTTCTACTGAGTGGCCCGATGAGTACTTGCTCGGCATCGCAACCCCATAAACGTTGGAGGCGCCAACTGCATCGATTGCAATTGCCGCCACTAACGCCGAATCAATTCCTCCAGATAATCCAAGCACTACCGAGCTAAAACCATTTTTGGAGATGTAATCGCGCAGACCCACAACTAAGCCTTGCCACATCTCGGCCTCATCGCTCAGGCGCGCTGCAACACTAGATGAAAGCTCTTTTGTAAGTTCGCCGCCTTCACTTGAAATAATGAGATCTGGAGTTGAAGTACCGACGCTGCATTCAATATCGACAATCATAAGAACGTCATCGAACTGCGGGGCACGGGCGATTAAAGCTCCGGTTTTATCTACAACAATTGTGTCTCCATCAAAAACTAAATCATCTTGCCCTCCGGTCATATTGACGTAGGCCAGCGGAGCTCCAACTTCTTTGGCACGCTTTTGAACAAG
>CANIBB010000106.1:0-4172 GCA_947465575.1 Actinomycetota bacterium
CCACACCAGGGCGAAAACGAGTTCCCTCCTGTTCCATCTGCTTAAGGCGCCGATCGAGAATATGCTTCTCCATTTTAAACTCTGGAATTCCATAGCGAAGCAGTCCGCCTATTTTTGCTGCACGCTCGTAAACAACGACCGTATGACCAGCTCGAGTTAATTGTTGAGCTGCAGCAAGTCCGGCCGGGCCTGAGCCAACTACAGCAACCGTCTTACCTGTTATGCGATCTGGAATAAGTGGCTTGACATCTCCAGTTGAAAAAGCCTCTTCGATGGTACGAAGCTCAACTTGCTTGATTGTGACGGCATCGCGGTTAATGCCTACAACGCAAGCCGTCTCGCAGGGTGCGGGGCAAAGCCGGCCCGTGAACTCAGGAAAGTTATTGGTTGCATGAAGTCGGTCAATGGCCTCATGCGTATCCCCGCGCCATATTAAATCGTTCCATTCAGGAATGAGATTTCCAAGGGGACAGCCTGAGTGGCAGAAGGGAATGCCGCAGTCCATGCAACGACCAGCCTGCTTTTGCAGATGTTCAAAACTTTGTGGTTCGTAAACTTCGCGCCAATCTTGGATGCGCACATCTACCGGACGACGAGTTGGTACCTCGCGTGGTGTTGTGATGAAACCCTTTGGATCAGCCAAGAGCTGCCACCTCCATAACAAGTGCATCAGCGGGTAAGCCTTCACGAGTAGCTCGCTCCATTGCTTCAAGCACGCGTGCGTAATCGCGTGGCATCACCATGGAGATGCGATTAATTGCTGCATCCCAATCTTGCAATATCGAAGCCGCAACTAGAGAATCTGTATTTTGCGCAAAGTTAAGAATAATCAACTTCAAAATCTCGCGTTGATCATCAGGCACTGAAAGAATATCGACCATGTCGGTATTCACATTTGAGGGATCTAAATCCAAAACAAATGCGCGGCCGCCTGACATTCCTGCGGCAAAGTTTCTACCTGTATTTCCTAACACAACAACAGCTCCACCAGTCATGTACTCACAGCCGTGATCACCAATACCTTCGACAATAGCGGTGGCGCCAGAGTTACGAACACAGAATCTTTCACCAACAACGCCGCGAATCATAATTTCACCAGATGTCGCTCCGTACCCAATTACATTTCCTGCGATTACATTTTCATGAGATTTGAACGTCGAAGTAATATCAGGACGCACTATTACGCGACCACCAGAAATACCCTTACCTACATAGTCATTTGAATCACCAAATAATCTCAGCGTTAAACCTGCTGGAATAAATGCACCGAGAGATTGGCCGGCCGATCCTCGCAAAGTAATATCAATAGTCCCATCGGGAAGTCCTACTCCCCCATAGGCTCGGGTAATTTCGGCACCTAACATTGTTCCAATAGTTCGATTAACATTTCGGACGGGAACATCAATTCGGACTAGCTCTTGTTTTGTAAGTGCTGGCTTTGAGAGTTCGATTAGTTGATTATCAAGGGCAGCATCAAGGCCATGATCTTGGCGCGAAGTATTATGGAGTGGGCTTGAACTTTCAGGGCGTACAAGGAGAGGTGAGAGATCTAAACCACTGGCCTTCCAGTGATCTACTGCGCGCTTAGTTTCTAAGTACTCAACATGCCCAATCGCTTCAAGAAGCGTTTTGAAGCCAAGGCTGGCTAAGATTTCGCGGACCTCTTCAGCAATATATTCGAAGAAGGTTTCAATGAATTCAGGTTTACCCGTAAAACGTGAGCGCAGCTCGGGATTTTGTGTTGCAACACCCACTGGACATGTATCTAAGTGGCAGACACGCATCATGACGCAGCCAGAAACTACAAGCGGAGCAGTCGCAAAGCCAAACTCTTCTGCGCCAAGCAATGCCGCTATAACAACATCGCGACCAGTCTTTAACTGCCCATCGGTCTGTACAACGATTCGATCGCGCAGATTATTGAGTAGCAAAGTCTGCTGTGTTTCTGCCAAACCAAGCTCCCATGGTGCACCAGCGTGCTTGAGTGATGTGAGTGGTGAAGCTCCAGTGCCGCCATCGTGACCTGATATTAGAACTACATCTGCATGCGCCTTACTCACGCCGGCGGCAACCGTGCCAACACCAACCTCAGCCACAAGCTTTACATGCACGCGTGCGTTTTTGTTTGCATTCTTCAAATCGTGGATTAACTGCGCTAGATCTTCGATTGAATAGATATCGTGATGAGGTGGTGGTGAGATAAGACCTACTCCGGGTGTTGAGTAGCGAACCTTTGCAATCCACGGGTAGACCTTGTTTCCTGGTAGCTGTCCACCTTCACCAGGTTTAGCGCCTTGTGCGATTTTAATTTGAATGTCATCGGCATTTACTAAATATTGACTCGTGACTCCGAAGCGACCTGATGCAACCTGTTTGATCGCCGAACGTTTTGAATCGCCGTTATCCATTTCAACATAACGCGATGGATCTTCTCCGCCTTCACCAGTGTTTGACTTGGCACCTAAGCGATTCATTGCGATTGCAAGAGTTTCGTGCACTTCTTGTGAGACCGAGCCATATGACATTGCGCCGGTAGAAAAGCGGGCAATGATCGCACTAGCGGGCTCAACTTCATCGATTGAAATGGCCGCTTGCTCTTTAAATGCAAATAGACCGCGCAGTGTCATCAACCGCGTGCTTTGATCATTCACGCGATTGGTGTAACGCTTGAAAATGTCGTAACGCTTTGTGCGCGTGGAGTGTTGCAAGGCAAAAACCGTTTCAGGGTCGAATAAATGTGGTTCACCCTCTCGGCGCCATTGGTACTCGCCACCAATTGGGAGTCGTTTGGTACCCGGTACTTCTCCCCCGGGTGGATATGCAATGTTGTGACGGGCAATTGTCTCTTGGGCGATAACGTCGAGTGAGACGCCACCTAAGCGCGAGGTCGTGCCCACAAAGAATTCATCGACGACATCAGCACTCAGTCCGATGGCCTCAAAGACCTGCGCTCCTGTATACGAGGCGATGGTGCTGATGCCCATCTTCGACATAACTTTTAATACACCTTTACCAAGGGATTTAATTAAGTTGCGAACCGCTTTTTCAGGAGTAATGCCGGTAATAACGCCCTGCAAAACTAAATCTTCAGCACTCTCCATAGCAAGATAAGGATTAACTGCAGCTGCGCCATAGCCAATTAAAAGTGCGACGTGGTGAACTTCTCGGACATCCCCGGCCTCGACAACTAAGCCAACTTTGGTACGTGTCTTCTCACGAATTAAGTGGTGGTGCACAGCCGACGTTAATAAAAGCGATGGTATTGGTGCCTCTTCAGTGTCGCCATCTCGATCCGAGAGAACGATTATGCGAGCACCATCATTAATCGCCGCTGAGACTTCTGCCTTAATTTCATCGAGCCTTGCGCGAAGTGAATCTCCTCCATCGGCCACAAAGAAAAGTCCCCGGATAACATATGCACTTAAACCTGGGTGATCGCCATCAGCATTCACATGAATAATCTTTGCAAGTTCGTCATTGTCGATAACTGGAAATGCCAGTGAAATCTGGCGACATGAGTTAGAGCCCGGGTCAAGGAGATTGTGTTCTGGACCCATCGCAGTTCCTAAACTTGTAACTAACTCTTCGCGAATCGCATCCAGCGGTGGATTAGTAACTTGAGCGAAAAGTTGGGAGAAATAATCAAAGAGCAGACGTGGTTTATTTGAAAGTGCAGCGATAGGTGTGTCAGTTCCCATCGAACCTAAGGCCTCCATCCCGTTACGTGCCATGGGAGTAACGAGGATGCGTAACTCTTCTTCTGTATAACCAAATGCGCGCTGGCGTCGAACAACTGATGAGTGCGGGTAGATGATGTGTTCACGAGCGGGGAGTTCACTTAACTTCACCATTCCAGCGTGCAGCCAGTCTCCGTACGGCGCAGCGTTTGCCAATGAATCTTTTATCTCTTCATCTTCAATGATTCGGCCCGCCTCGATATCAACCAAGAACATCTTGCCCGGCTGCAATCGTCCTTTTCGAACGATGTCCTCAGGGGCTATGTCCAAGACACCTACTTCAGAGGCCAAGACAACTAATCCATCTTTCGTAACCCAGAAGCGCGATGGACGAAGACCATTTCGATCAAGGACTGCGCCAACTTGATGTCCATCAGTGAAAGTTACGCACGCTGGTCCATCCCATGGCTCCATCAAAGATGCATGGAAGGCATA
>CANIBB010000107.1:0-4139 GCA_947465575.1 Actinomycetota bacterium
CAACTTCACGATCGCCAGGAACTAATACTGCAATTGCCTTTCCATCGGCGACTAACATAATATTTTTTAAAGTATCGGCGGCCGTATATCCCCCGCCGAATTTTTCATTCATGACGGCGACAAGTGAGTCAATAGTTGGTGTATTTGGAGTATCTAGCTCCTCTAGCGCTGGAACTGAAGATGAATCCTCCGCGGCCACTTTGGTAATCATCGCTTCGACGTTGGCCGCATAGCCACACTTTGGGCACAACACATAGGTATCTTCACCGGTCGAACATGGTGCTAAAAACTCCTCAGACTTCGAGCCGCCCATTGCACCCGATACAGCCTTAACAATGTTGTACTTCATTCCTAATCGATTAAAACAGCTGATGTATGCATTGCGATGCTTTTCATATGAAAGATCCAAGCCGGCATCATCGATATCAAATGAGTATGAGTCCTTCATGATGAACTCACGACCACGAATGATTCCGCTGCGTGGACGGGCCTCATCGCGATACTTTGTCTGAATCTGATAGATAGACAATGGTAAATCTTTATAAGAGGAGTACTCACTCTTGACCATCAACGTAAACATCTCTTCGTGAGTAGGCCCCAGTAAGTAATCTGCGCCTCTACGATCCTGAAGGCGAAATAGCGACGGGCCGTACTCTTCCCAGCGTTTAGTGGTCTCATAGGCTTCACGTGGCAAAAGTGCAGGAAAATGGACCTCTTGAAAACCTGCATTGTCCATCTCTTCACGAACGATATTTTCAATATTGCGAAGAGTGATAACGCCAAGTGGAAGCCACGAATAAATTCCTGCAGCTATTCGGCGAATATATCCAGCGCGTACAAGTAAGCGATGGCTTGCGACCTCAGCATCGGCTGGATCATCGCGAAGGGTACGCAAAAAGAGCGTGGACATTTTCAACATGGCGTGAGCCTATCGAATATCAACGGTGGGCACGCCTGATGCAACGCCCGCAGCTTCCATTTCTTCGGCCAATCGCATCGCCTCTTCAATTAAAGTTTCAACAATCATCGCTTCAGGAACGGTCTTTATGACTTCGCCCTTTACAAAAATCTGTCCCTTGCCATTACCAGATGCGACACCTAAATCCGCCTCGCGAGCCTCGCCAGGACCATTTACGACGCAGCCCATAACCGCCACTCGAAGTGGAACGGTCATACCTTGCAGGCCAGCTTGGACTTTTTCAGCCAAGGTGTAAACATCTACCTGGGCACGGCCACAGGATGGACAGGAAACGATTTCTAGTTTTCGCTGGCGTAGATTTAAAGATTCCAGAATAGAGATTCCAACTTTTACCTCTTCAACTGGAGGCGCTGATAGTGAGACACGGATCGTGTCACCGATTCCCTCTGCTAACAAAATGCCAAATGCGGTTGCAGATTTAATTGTGCCTTGAAAAATCGGACCTGCCTCAGTTACGCCAAGATGTAGCGGGTAATCGCATTGAGCGGCCAAGAGTCTGTAGGCCTTCACCATCGTTACTGGATCATGGTGTTTGACAGAGATTTTGATATCTGAAAAACCATGCTCCTCAAATAAAGATGCCTCCCAGAGGGCAGACTCAGCTAAAGCTTCAGGAGTCGCCTTGCCATACTTTGCAAGAATTCGTGGATCGAGCGAGCCAGCATTTACTCCGATACGGATTGGTATCCCCGCATCCCCTGCAGCCTTTGCAACCTCTTTAACCTTGTCATCGAACTGCTTAATGTTGCCGGGGTTAACTCGGACAGCGGCGCAGCCTGCATCAATGGCGGCAAAGATATATTTTGGTTGAAAGTGAATATCTGCAATAACTGGAATCTGCGATTTCTTTGCAATTTGTGCGAGGGCATCGGCATCATCTTGGCTAGGAACTGCAACTCGAACAATCTGGCAGCCTGAAGCGGTTAATTCGGCGATCTGTTGCAGCGTTGCATTTACATCCGAGGTCAAAGTGGTGCACATCGATTGCACGCTAACTGGAAAATCACTTCCGACCCCAACTTTACCGACCATCATCTGTCTGGTCTTTCGACGAGGTGAAATCGTTGGTGGTGGAGCGCTCGGAATACCTAAATCAACCATGGCGCTATTCTGCCGTAAGAAGGCGTGTTGCGCTAAAGATTGAGAACAACTGGATTGACGATATCTGCCACAAGGAGAAGAAGGGTCAATGCCGCCAAAATAACAAATACCACCATCGTTATCGGTGTTAGCACGGTTACATCTATGGCGGCTGGACGAGGACGTCCCCGTAATCGGGCAAAAAATGCACGAATCTCATCGGCAATGGCAACTGCCATGTGTCCACCATCTAGGGGCAGAATCGGCAATAAATTAAAAAGTCCAACGAAGATATTTAAACTCGCAATAATTAAGATGAAAGTTGCCAAGCGCTCCATTGCAGAGAGTTCCCCGCTACTCACCGCTTGGCCTGAAACACGAGCAACTCCAACGACTCCGACTAAACCATTTGCATCACGTGTTTGACCATTAATGGTCTGACCCCACAGCGCTGGAATCTTGGATGGGAGCTTTACTAAAGATTTCACGCTCTCTTTGAGGAAGTCCCTGGTAACAATTCCAGCGTTTTTAAAGGATGTAATCACACCAGTACGTTTTAATCCAGCCTCATTAATTATTCCTAGGAGATATCTCTTCTCACCATCGACGGTTTCAAGTGTGGGAGTGGCAGTAATTATTAAATCCTGTCCGGCTCGCTTAATTCCAAGCGTTAACTCTCTGCCCTGTGAGTTACGGATCGCGGCAACATCTCTATACCAATCGCTGACTTTCTTACCGTTAATGGATGTGACCTCATCACCAACCATAATCCCAGCCGATTGTGCAGCAGATCCCTTCATAACTTCACCAATTACGGGAAGTATCTGAGTCGTACCGATTCCGGCAAAGAGAGTAAAGAGAAGAACGTAGCCGATGACAAAGTGGAGAAATGATCCTGCACCCAGAACGATTAGTTTGCGTCCCGAGGAGGCTTTATAGAATGCGCGATTTTCCTCACCAACTGGCATCTCATCGCCAGGAGTCATTCCATCGATCTTGCAGTAGCCGCCTGCAGGAATTGCTTTAACTCCAAACTCAGTCTCGCCCCGCTGGTATGACCAGAGTCTTCTACCAAAGCCAACAAAGAACTCAGAGACTCTCATCCCAAAGCGCCGTGCAGTTATGTAATGACCAAATTCATGAATCATTACCGACAGTAGAAGGGCAACGACGAAGGCGAGAATTCCGAGTATCTGCATTATGGGGCCAATCGTACTAACTGTTCATGGGCTTGGGCTCTGGCATTATCTTCGATGGCGCTGACATCTGATAAATCTCGCAGCCTCGTCTTTTCCGCACCTGCATTTGATGCAACAACGGCCTCAATCACAGGAAGAATTGAGGTGAATTTAATCTTCTCATCGATAAATCCCGCTACTGCAATCTCATTGGCGGCATTAAAGATCGCGGGCATCGCACCGCCCAACTCTCCGCAATGTCTAGCAAGTGCAATGGCAGGAAATCGCTTGGTATCAATTGGCTCAAAACTCCAATTATGTTTAACGTTCCAATCCATCGCAGGCGTAGCGTGGCTCAATCGATGCGGATAGTTAAGCGCATATGCAATCGCGCCCTTCATATTGGGCGGACTTGCCTGGGCAATCGTGGATCCATCTTTAAACTCGACCATCGAATGCACCACGGATTGACGGTGTACTACAGCCTGAATTGAACTGTATGGCATAGAAAATAGATGATGTGCTTCGATTATCTCTAAACCTTTATTTACCAGGGTTGCAGAGTTAATCGTAACAACGGCGCCCATGCTCCATGTTGGATGTTTAAGCGCATCAGAGACCGTGATATTGGCCAGATCATCGCGATCTACAAATGGACCACCACTTGCCGTCAAAATTAACTGTGCAATCTCTTCCTTTTTACCACCGTGTGCGCACTGCCAAATTGCGGAATGCTCTGAGTCAACAGGAATAATTTGATTCGGTCTTGCCTTTGACATAACAAGCTCACCCGCTGCAACGAGTGACTCTTTATTTGCAAGGGCTAATGTGTTTCCAGCATCTAGGGCTGCAAGCGTTGGTCCAAGTCCGATTGATCCGGTAATGCCATTGAGCACAACATC
>CANIBB010000108.1:0-4098 GCA_947465575.1 Actinomycetota bacterium
ATTCAATTTCATTGTGCAAGAGCCAAGAGGAATCATTGTTCGGTCTAGAGCTAGATCGCGATCCGACAACATGCGTAAGTATCGCAGCATCGATGTTTCTGACCTCAGAGTATTAAAGATTGGATGACGCAGATAGGAAGAAGTTCTAAAAAGACTCTGTGGAATCGATGGCGCGGCTGAAGAGATTGCGCCTTTTCCAAAGATCTCAATCAGATCTGCGACTAAAACCGCATCCGTCGACTCATCGAGTGAGAGACCGACGTGCTGCGAATCTATGCGGCGCAAATTGATCTTCTTGGCCTTAGCCCTGGCATGTATAGCCTCAGCATCCTTCACCTGTATTTCCAACGTATCAAAGAAGCTGGCGTTAACGACGCGGTGCCCTGAGGCGTTAATCGATGAAGCAACCTGCATCGTCTGATCATTAATTCTCTGCGCAATAATTTTCAATCCGGATGGACCGTGCCACATTGCATAGAAGGCGCTCATGACTGCGAGCAAAACCTGGGCCGTACAAATATTGCTCGTCGCTTTATCACGACGAATATGTTGTTCACGTGTTTGAAGAGCTAAGCGAAATGCAGGATTTCCATGTGAATCAATACTTTGTCCAATTAATCGACCCGGCATTGAACGCTCTAAACCATTTCGCACGGCCATGAAACCTGCATGCGGACCGCCAAAGCCCATTGGAACACCGAAGCGCTGCGCCGAACCCACTGCGATATCGGCACCCCACTCCCCTGGTGCTTTGATAAGTGTCAATGCGAGTAGATCAGTGGCTGCGATAAGTAATGCGTCTTTGCTATGTGCCCACGTAGCAAGCTCGGAATAATCATTAATCGCGCCGTGCGTGTCTGGATACTGCACTATTACGCCGAAAACAGCATCAATTGTCGGAATAGTTAATAGGTCAACAACTTTGACGGTTATGCCCTGTGGCTTTGCACGTGTTTGTACAACAGCAATTGTCTGTGGATGGCACTTGCTATCAACTAGAAATACTGCATCATCGCTGCCTTTGTAAACGCGGCGAGCAAGTGTCATCGCTTCTGCAGCGGCAGTACCCTCATCTAACATCGAAGCATTAGCGATTGGTAATGCAGTTAGGTCGCAGACCGTTGTTTGAAATGCAAACAAGGCTTCGAGTCTTCCCTGTGAAATTTCAGGTTGATACGGCGTATAGGCCGTGTACCATGCGGGATTCTCTAAAACATTGCGCACTACTACTGGCGGAGTAATCGTGCCGTAGTAACCACTACCAATCAGTGATCTGAAGATTTGATTCTTATCTGCCAGGTCGCGAAGCGCTGCAATGGCTTGAACTTCATTAAGAGGTGCGGGTAAATGTTTATCGAGTTTTTCGGCGATTGCGATATTTGCAGGAACTACGTCGGCGATAAAGTCGGCCATAGTGGAATAGCCAAGCTCCATGAGCATCGTCTGTTCCTGCTCTTCAGATGGTCCTATATGTCGGCGCGAAAAAGCATCGTATTCAATCATGGTCCCAGACTAGAGCGAATTAGGCGCCTTTGCTCTTACGTCTAAGCGAGAGCTCATCGTTATCTTGGCCACTAACAATCTCGCCATTAATCTCCCCTTGTAGCATCAAAAGGGAGCCTTCGACCTCGTGCCAGACTTTTCCAACTGCTATCCCGAACACTCCCTGACCGCCTGCAAGTAAATCGATGATCTCATCTGAGCTAGTGCACTCATAAATCGAAGCTCCATCGCTCATCAAAGTAATACGCTCTAAATCCGTCACTCCCCTATTGCGAAGATGATCGACCGCTGTCCGAATATTTTGTAGAGAGACACCTGCATCCAATAATCGCTTAACAATCTTTAATACCAGAATGTCGCGAAAGCCGTAGAGACGCTGAGTTCCGGAGCCGCTTGCGCTACGAATACTTGGCTCAACGAGAGATGTACGTGCCCAGTAATCTAACTGGCGATAAGTGATTCCAGCGGCCGAACAAGCAGTTGCGCCGCGATAGCCGATCTCTAATTCCTGGGAAACCACGTGGTGCTCGATTCTCTTGGGGAGTGCTGGTAAATCTAAGGTAGATGTGCCCTGCTTTCAATAACCGACACGACCCAAACCTCTAGTAGAGATTGAGAGTTTTCGCCCTATCCTGCAAAGTCCTCAGGGTTGATCTCCTCCAGGAACTGCCTGAAGCGCTCGACCTCCTGATTCTCCTGACCGCCCTCAACGGGGATTTCAATACCCGCCTCGTCGAGGAGCTCGGTTGAGGCCAAGATATTGCTATGAGTTCGTAGCGCCAGAGCTATCGCATCTGATGGCCGCGCTGAAACCGTCCTAGTTGTTGAGCCCCCATCCCGAACTATTAGATTGGCGTAGAAGACACCATCCTTTAGCTCAGTCAGATGAACTGCGGTAACCGTGGCATCTAAAGTATCGAGAAGCTCGCGCATCAAATCATGGGTAAGCGGACGGGCCGGCTCAACGCCCTGCTGAGCAAAGGCGATCGCACTTGCCTCGCTTGCCCCCACCCAAATCGGTAAAAATCTAGAGCCATCGATCTCTTTTAATAAAACTATCGGCTGATTCGATGGCATCTCGACTCGAACGCCGACTACTTCCATTCCAATAAACATCGCTTATGGGCGAAGTCGGTGCAGACCAGCGCGGACAAGTGCTGCATGGAGTCGAATGGATAATGAGGCGATCTCTTTTTGAACCTCTTCGGCGCGGGCCTTGGACTCAGATGATTTTTGACGAGTCAAAGGTGAAATAACCTGCTCGATTAATCCGATCTCACGATCGGCGGCAGATTTAAAAGAGCGAAGATGACGAGATTCAATTCCAAAGCTGGCCATCTCTGTTACCGCCTTGGCAATTGCGAGGGCATCACCATCGTAATGGCGACCTCTCACTGCAATGAGCCCATAACTCTCGATCTCAACTAGCTCTTGATCGCTGATACCAGAACTCTTCAAAAGCTCATCGCGCGATAGGCGCATCTCGCTATTTTCGGAGAAGGCCGATGGGGCCATTTCGCCATCGACAGTGGCCAAGGCGATTGAGGGATGAAGAACTCCTGCTATTGCAGCCGGCGGAAGACCTCTGTCCATCGCATCGAGATTATCTTTTATTACCTTCAATGGCAGATATTGATCACGTTGAGCAAGGAGAACATAACGAAGTCGTTCGAGATCAGAGCTTGTAAATTTTCGGTAGCCCGAGGGAGTTCTCTGAGGTTCAATCAAACCTTCAGACTCTAGAAAACGAATCTTAGAGATAGTGATATCTGCGAAGTCGCTACGCAAACGGTTTAGAACCTCGCCGATGCTCAAGTAGGCCCGTGCTGGAACTGCCATTAGTGCTCCCCTTTTCGAATATTCATTCGTTAAAAATCTCTCTAATTACTTTTACTTGGCAAAGCACCGGATACAAAAAGTAGATGAAACTTTCCGATTTGAATCTCATCACCTGAATGAAGAACTACTTCAGTTGCCGGTTCGCCGTTGACATATGTGCCATTTAAGGAACCACTATCGCGCAACATGAAATCTACTACTTGTTTTTCTACCACTGCATGCGATCTAGAGACTGTTACATCATCTAGAAAAATAGAGCTCGCGGAGGATCGTCCGATGGTTACGCCCTCACTGGTAATGAGAAATCGTGAACCTTTGCCCTCTCCCCTATAAATAAGAATCATCGCCTTATCGCCCTGTAGCGATTGAATCTCTCTCACTACAGCTTGATCATCTGTGGCTAATGAAGAGATGTACTCCTCGAGAACTCCAGGCGTTGCAGCTGCACTCTCGCGAGAGGAGAGATGAAGAGTGCTTGTGAGCTCATTTCCTGACTGATCCACACCGACACCCCCTTTACTCTCAACCTTAGGCTGACATTAAAGGGGTGAGAGGATTTGGTCAAGCGGTCAGCGTGGCGTATTCGGCAGCTGATAAAAGATCAGTTGGCGGCGTACTGATTTCAATTGTGACCAACCAGCCCGCTCCATATGGATCGGAGTTGAGGGATTCCGGTGAATTTGATAATGCATCGTTTATGGTCGTAACAACTCCAGTAACTGGCGCATAAATCTCTGAGACCGACTTCGTTGATTC
>CANIBB010000109.1:0-4060 GCA_947465575.1 Actinomycetota bacterium
CAAACCCTAATTGCAATGCCATCGGTTTGGAACTACTTGATTGAAAAACCTATTGGCGAAGTTATAACAGCTCGCTTTAAAGAGGATTTAGTTCGTGGAGTTGTATTAACAGATGCTCTTATCGGTACTTTTTCTTCGGCTTTTGAGATTCAAGCGAATATTTGTTTCCTTTATCACCTCATAGGCAATGGCACCGGAGAGTGGAAAGTTCCCAAAGGTGGCATGGGGGCTTTGGTTTCAGAGCTCGAAAGAGTTGTGCGTGATGCCGGAGTGAATATTGAAATTAACAAGCGAGTCATTAAAGTAGAGAGTGATCGTGAAGGTGCCACAGTAACGACGATGGATGGAGAGGAAATCCGCTCTCTGTATGTACTATCAAATGCAGCGCCACAGACACTCGCCAAACTAAGGGGGAAAATAGGCCCTAAGAGTTTGGATGGCTCTCAAATGAAAATAAATATTTTACTCAAACGCTTACCCGAACTTAAATCAGGTGTAGATCCTCGATTGGCCTTTGCTGGAACTTTTCATGCAAATGAAGCTTTTTCACAGTTTGAAAGTGCATTTGAACAGGCTAAGCAGGGCGAGATTCCGGCGATGATGCCGATCGAAATGTACTGTCACACATTGAGCGATTCATCAATTCTTAGCCCTGAGCTTGCAGAGTTGGGTTATCAGACTTTGACGTTATTTGGAATACACACTCCCGCGGCTCTTTTCGATGAAGACAATGACCTAGTCCGAGAGATAGCATTGAAATCAGCGCTGGCATCACTGAATCACTATCTCGCTGAACCCATTGAAAGTTTAATAGTTGGAGTTGAAGTCAAAACTCCTCTAGATATTGAAGTCGAAATTGGCCTACCTAGAGGTAACATTTTTCACCGAGATCTGCATTTTCCATTTCGTGAAGTTGGAACGGAGCCTAGTTGGGGAGTAGAGACAGATGACTCTCGGATATTTATCTGTGGGGCCGGCGCCATTCGCGGCGGTGGCGTCAGTGGGGTGCCAGGACATAATGCGGCAATGGCAATTCTGGCTAAGGTTTAGGCTATGGATATGAATCAACATCCCGAAACCATCGCGATCACGGCGGGCCGGCCAGAAGTTGTACCTGATGGCGCGCTTAATCCATCCATAGTTTTAAGTGCAACATTTCATGCAGAAGGAGCCATTGGCTACGGCCGATATGGAAATCAAACGTGGAGCTCTCTTGAAGAGGCGATCTCTGCCCTTGAAGGTGGATCAACGTTAGCCTTTTCATCGGGGATGGCCGCAATCAACGCAGTCTTTTCGATTTTGCCGATTGGAGCACCAGTAGTTGCATCCAATCAAGGATATAGCGGAGTGATGTCACTCCTTAACTCCTTTCACGAAAGCGGGCGGCTAGAGGTTCGTTTTGTAGATATTGTGAATACTCAATCAGTCATTGATGCCATGAAAGGCGCGGCCTTAGTTTGGCTCGAGTCCCCAACGAATCCTTGTTTAGATGTCGCAGATCTTGCAGAGTTGATTTCGCAGGCGAAGAAGATGGGCATTGGCGTAGCGGTAGATAACACCTTTGCCACCCCCCTTGTACAAAACCCTTTGGCCATGGGAGCCGATATTGTGATGCACTCAGTTACTAAGTTTCTTTCGGGCCACAGTGATGTACTGATGGGATCACTTTCCACCAATGACCCGGCGCTTTTTAAACGCTTACTGGAATTCCGGAGTGTAAATGGCTCTATTCCAGGTCCATTTGAGTCATGGCTGGCACTTCGTGGGCTACGGACATTCCCCCTTCGATTCAACAAAGCCCAAGAGAATGCAAAAGCTCTCGTCCCAAAACTCTCTGCGCATCCAAAAATCACTCGAGTGCGATATCCAGGCTATGGGGCCATCATCTCTTTTGAAGTTGATGGCAGTGCAGAGTTAACCCAAAAGGTGTGTGAGTCTTCGAAGCTAATCTCACATGCAACAAGTCTTGGTGGGATCGAGTCATTGTGGGAGCGTCGGCGCCGATGGCCAAAGGAGAGTCTGTCTGTGCCAGAGCAATTGATTCGATTATCTGTTGGCTGCGAGCATGTAGATGATATTTGGGATGACATCGAGAACGCTCTAGCTTCCATATAGAGAATTATTTCTCAATACAGAGTATTTTTAACCTATGATAAAAGCGATTCGTCGGATATTTGCCGCGATAACAGTGGCGCTTCTGGCATTTCGGGCTGTTGGCTCTTTCCTGTCTTGGATTGAACATCAGGAGGATACAACGGCAAATGCTTGGATAGATGAAGATGAGTTTGAAGATGTCTAATGCTGTTTATATTCCGGGACAATGCAATCTTGGAAAAAATGAAATCCGACAACGCCAGATGGTGGGGCTAGTTGGATTATTTTTTTCAGTCAGTTCACTAGTCGGCCTTATTGCAATTCATGCACCGCGTGAAGCACGCTTAGGAATTTTTCTTCCACTTATGGTTGCCTCCGTTGGGTATGTACAATCGCGGAGTAAATTTTGTTTAGCATATGGATTTGCTGGAACATTTAATCTGGGAAAGCTTGGAGACATCTCACGAGTTAGTGACCCAATTGACAGAGTGGCAGACCGTAAAACTGCGCTTAAAATTCTTGCTAAATCTTTTCTTTTGGCAGCTATAGCAACTGCAGTGGTTTTCGTACTACCCTTATAGGTATGAAGATTCATATTCATACCCGTAATGCAGATCTAGCCGAAGACTTTAGGGAAATTGTCGAAGAAAAACTCAACTCTATGGAGCGTTTCAGTGTTCAAATTGAACGCGTAGAGGTTGAGGTTCTTCATGAAGCCAACCCTCGCCAAGGGAAAAACTCGCACCGCGTAATCTTGACGTCACATGGTGCTGGTCCGCTCATTAAATCCGAGGCCGCCGAGTTCAATGATGTTGCCGCCTTTGACGGAGCCATTAAAGCCTTTGCATTACAAATTCGAAAGATTCATGAGAAAACAAAAGACTACGATCGCGAAACTTTGCGAAAGCGAAAAAATGTAGTTTAGAGAATCGCACTTCCATCTTTTCGGGTGGCGGTGAGACTGGCAACTGCAGTAATCAATAGACTTGCAATAATCACGCCCAAACTAAATTCCAAGCTAACCTCTGGTATATGAACGCCTGCAATTTTATCAATTCCTATTCCATGGAAGGCCTCCATGATCATCTTTACTCCGATGAAGGCCAAGATAAATGAGAGACCTTTAGATAGAAATATTAAGCGCGAGAGGAGTCCTTCAAGTAAGAAGTAAAGCTGGCGTAGCCCCATTAAGGCAAAGACGTTGGCAGTTGTCACGATATATGGGTCTTTGGTTAAGCCGAAGATTGCGGGGATTGAATCTAACGAGAAGACAAGATTTGTTAGGCCAAGGGCTATTAACGCGATAGAGAAAACACTCATACCGCGCGCTTTAAGCGCAGTAACCGTGCGACCATCTTTGTACTCCTCGTCAGGCTTCTCTCTGGCCAAGGTATAGGCGGTATAGACAAGAAATGCGCCAAAGAGAAAGAAGATGCTGGAGAAGCGTGAGATTAAGGTGGCACCGAGGGGGATTAAAACGCCTCGTATGGCGATTGTGAGCATGATTCCCAGCAACAAAACGAGTTGTTGTCTCTCCTTTTGAACATTGAGCTGAGTCAGCAGAATGACAAATACAAAAATATTATCGACTGAAAGCGCATACTCGGTTAACCAACCAGCAAAGAACTCTTGCTGTCCTGTTTCGCCAGTCCAGTGGGGCATGAGTGCGCCGAATGCGATGGCAGTTCCAATATAAAATACCGTCCATATGGCTGCCTCGCGCATTGAGGTCTCTTTATTGCGACGAAGGATCGCAATTGTTAAGTCGAGGATTATGACCGCAGACAAAACGCCAACCGTAATGAGCCATGTAGTCATAGATTCCATGGTGCGTATTGTGTCAGTTAGTTAAGAATCCATGCCGTTGAGCGCGCTGGAACGTTGTGCTTTCCATTGCGAGAATCCACATCTCCCGAACTCTGGAGAATTATTCGGCCAGAGTAATCGACTTCAAGGATTTGCTCTG
>CANIBB010000110.1:0-4039 GCA_947465575.1 Actinomycetota bacterium
CACATGTTGTAGCCAAGAACTACAACGTCAATATTGGAATTCACACCGATCACTGCCCGGCTGAAAAGTTGGATGGCTTCATGCGTCCACTATTAGCATTTGGAGCACAGCGTCTTGCATCGGGTGCGGCACCACTATTTAATTCGCATATGTGGGATGGCTCAGCGGTTTCAATGACCGAGAATATGAAGATTGCAAAAGAAATGTTAGCAATGTCGATTGCAGCTCGCACAATTCTTGAGATTGAAATTGGAGTGGTTGGCGGAGAAGAAGATGGTGTTGAAGCCAAACACGATGCCAAGCTGTACTCAACTCCAGAGGATGCATTGCTCACGATTGAGACTCTTGGTACTGATGCGCGCTACTTGGTAGCTGCAACATTTGGCAATGTCCATGGTGTCTATAAGCCAGGCAATGTTGTTTTACAACCAAAAATCTTGGCAACTTTACAAGAGGCGGTTTCAAAAAAGCTCGGGCTTCCTGCAGGAAGTAAGCCTATGGATCTTGTTTTTCACGGCGGTTCAGGCTCACTACTCTCAGAGATCCGCGAATCCCTTGATTATGGCGTAATCAAGATGAATATTGATACTGATACCCAGTATGCATTTACACGCCCAGTTGTAGATCACGTGCTTAAGAACTACGACGGTGTGTTAAAAATTGACGGTGAAGTTGGAAATAAGAAGCTGTATGACCCTCGCGCGTGGGGCAAAGCAGCAGAAGCAGGAATGGCTGCACGTGTTGTTCGTGGCTGTGAAGATCTTCGTTCTACCGGCACCTCCTCACTCAAATAATTTCTAACTAATCAGAGAGGCTTTACCGATGCCTGCAATTGTTTTGCTTGGAGCCCAATGGGGCGATGAAGGCAAAGGCAAAGCCACTGATTTATTAGGCGACCGTGTTGACTATGTTGTTCGCTATCAAGGTGGCAACAACGCTGGACACACAGTTGTTATAGGGGACCAGAAGTACGCACTCCACCTTTTGCCGTCAGGGATTCTTTCCCCCAACGTAATTCCAGTTATTGGAAATGGTGTAGTAATCGATCCAGGTGTTCTACTTCAAGAGATAAAAGGATTAACGGAGCGAGGAATTGATTGCAGCAAGTTAGTCATTTCCACAAACGCGCATTTGATTACTCCGTATCACCGAACAATCGACAAAGTCTCAGAGCGCTTCTTAGGTAAATCAAAGATTGGAACAACTGGACGAGGAATTGGTCCAGCCTACGCCGACAAAATTAACCGCATCGGTATTCGAGTTCAAGATCTATTTGACCCATCGATTCTTCGCCAGAAAATTGAAAGTGCACTTCGCGATAAGAACCAGGTACTCATCAAAGTCTTTAACCGTAAGAACATTGAAGTTGACGAAGTATTAGAAGAGTATTTGGGATATGCCGAAATTCTTCGCCCATATGTTGCAGATACCGTTTTGCTTCTGGATCAAGCGCTAAAGGCAGGCAAGAGAGTACTTCTTGAGGGATCTCAGGGCACTCTCCTAGATGTCGATCACGGTACGTATCCCTTTGTAACTTCAAGTAATCCAACTGCTGGCGGTGCTTGCACTGGTAGCGGAATCGGACCAACAAAGATCACCACAGTAATTGGAATTGTTAAGGCGTACACGACTCGTGTCGGAAGCGGACCTTTTCCAACTGAGCTCCTTGACGAAGATGGTGAGGCGTTGCGGCGCATCGGCGGAGAGATCGGCGTAACAACGGGTCGCGCACGCCGCTGCGGTTGGTATGACGCTCCGATTGCACGCTATGCAGTGCGCGTAAACGGCCTGACTGATTTCTTCTTAACAAAGTTGGATGTTCTAACAGGTTGGGAAAAGATTCCAGTATGTGTTGCCTATGAAATCGATGGCAAGCGTGTTGAAGAGCTTCCAGCATCACAGAGCGATTTCCACCATGCAAAACCGATTTATGAATATTTACAAGGGTGGAGCGAAGATATTACAAAGGCGAGAAAACTTAGCGACCTTCCAAAGGCGGCACAGGAGTACGTAGCTTTCTTGGAAAAGATCTCTGGGGCGCCAATAAGTGCGATCGGTGTTGGTCCGGGCCGCGATGAAACAATTGTCGTAAAGGATTTCATCTAAATAATGAAAATCCTCCTAGTCGGAAGCGGCGGTCGCGAACACGCCCTTGGATTAGGTCTACATGCAGATCCGGCATGTACTTCGCTACATGTTGCACCAGGAAATCCAGGTATTGCGGAGTTTGCAGAGTGCCACCCAATAGATATTTTAAACAACGCTGAAATTGTTGCACTTGCACTGAAAATTGAGGCGGATTTAGTTGTCATTGGTCCAGAGGTTCCATTAGTTAATGGCGTTGCCGATGATTTACGTAGATTAAAAATCGCAGTTTTTGGACCTTCAAAGGCAGCGGCGCAGTTAGAGGGATCAAAGACTTTCGCTAAAGAGGTTATGTCAGATGCAGGTGTTCCAACTGCACGCAGCTTTACGTGTACAACACAGAAAGAGTGCGAAAAAGCGCTCGATACTTTCGGCGCACCATATGTTGTAAAGGATGATGGCTTAGCCGGTGGCAAAGGTGTTGTAGTTACAAGCGATCGCCAAGAAGCTTTGAATCACGCCCTGGCATGTAAGCGAGTTGTCATTGAAGAGTATTTAAATGGCCCAGAGGTTTCACTCTTTGGTATTAGCGATGGAGTTTCCATACTTGCTATGCAGCCGGCACAAGATTTTAAACGTGCTCGGGATAATGATGTCGGGCCAAATACAGGTGGCATGGGTGCGTACTCTCCGCTTCCGTGGGCGCCATCAGATATTGTCGACGATACATATAAACAGGTTCTCGCTCCGATGATCGCTGAAATGAGTGCGCGAGGAACTCCATTTGTTGGCCTCCTTTACGCCGGCTTAGCCCTTACCGATCATGGAACACGTGTTATTGAATTTAATGTTCGATTTGGTGATCCTGAAACGCAGGTTCTCATTCCATTGCTCAAAACTCCATTGGCGGGACTTTTATACAAGGCAGCTACCAGCAATCTCACCGATACGGTTTTAGAGTGGCGTGATGAGTCGGCCGTTACCGTTGTCTTGGCTGCAGAGGGATATCCAAGTGCACCGATAAAGGGTGGTGCGATTTCGCAGTTTCCAGCGATTGAAAATGTAGAGATTTTTCACGCAGGTACATCCTTGAAGGATGAAAAGCTCATTGCAACAGGCGGCCGAGTTTTAGCGGTGACTGGAATGGGAAGCGATTTAACCGAGGCCAGAGATCGCGCCTATCGTGCCATCAGCCAAATCACCCTCCCAGGCTCCTTTTATCGAAGCGACATCGCGCTCAACGCCTCAGTGGCAGAGAAGGGCAATTAAATGGCCGATAATTCATCAGTGAGCCTATTAGCCGATAGATACGCCTCTGCTGCAATGCGAAAGATCTTTGCCCCGCAGGAAAAAATTATTCTTGAACGACGGCTATGGCTCTCAGTAATGCGAAATCAATCACTGCTTGGCCATGAGATTCCAGACTCTGTAATTGATGACTACACAAAAGTAATCTTTACTGTAGATCTTGCCTCTATTGATGCACGCGAGAAGCAGGTTCGTCACGACGTCAAGGCTCGAATCGAAGAGTTCAACGCGCTCGCAGGCCACGAAGTAATTCATATTGGAATGACGAGTCGGGATTTAACTGAAAATATTGAAGCCCTTCAGATACGAAATGGATTAGAACTAGTCCATGACAAAGTTGTAACTTTATTGGCCCGACTAGCAGAACGCGCAGCAGAGTATGCTGATCAACCAATTGCCGGACGCTCACACAATGTACCTGCTCAGGTAACAACTCTTGGAAAGCGCTTTGCATCTTCAGCCGAAGAGCTGCTCTTTGCCTATGAGCGACTGACGGCGTTGCAGGCGAGATATCCAATGCGCGGAATAAAAGGCCCAGTTGGAACTTCGCAAGATTCAATAGAGACACTTGGTTCGGCGCAAGCGCATGCCGCGTTGGAAAACGCAATTGCAAAAGAGTTGGGCTTTAACAATATTTTAGATTCAA
>CANIBB010000111.1:0-4012 GCA_947465575.1 Actinomycetota bacterium
AATAGTTTGAATCAAGGTGGGGTTAGCCGAATCAACTTCGATCTTTGATCGAAGCCTCTTAATATGCACATCTAGAGTTTTTGTATCGCCAAAATAATCTCCGCCCCATACGCGATCGATCAACTGAGAGCGTGTCAAGACTCGACCAGAGTTGCGCATGAGGAATTCAAGAAGCTCGAACTCCTTTAATGGAAGCGCAATAGGGTTTCCATTAATCGAGGCTTGATGACGCGCAGTATCTAATCTGATTGGCCCCACTGAAATTACTTCCAGATCACCATTTAAATCAGCATCGGAAATTCCGCGTCGAAGGACGGCCTTAATTCGTGCAATTAATTCACGTGAAGAATAAGGCTTTGTTACATAATCATCGGCGCCAAGTTCAAGGCCAACGACCTTATCGATTTCGGCATCTTTGGCCGTTAACATAATTATGGGAACATTGGATGTGGTGCGAATTGCCCGGCAGACATCTACCCCTGAAATCTCTGGAATCATGAGGTCGAGAAGAATTAAATCGGCACCCTCTTTTGCAAAAGTATTTAAAGCTGCGCGTCCATCTTCGGCCACGCTCACTTCGAAGCCTTCTTTGCCCAATAGATACGCCAAAGCCTCGGAAAAAGAGCTCTCATCTTCGACGATTAGAATTTTTGTCATTCTGAACTCTCCATAGGTAGTGAGTAGACGGGTAATCGGAGAGAGAAAGTGCTCCCGACATTTTCAACGCTCCAAATTTTTACTTCGCCGCCATGTTTAGAGGCAACGTGTTTAACAATTGATAGTCCAAGTCCTGTGCCGCCGGTTTGGCGCGAGCGAGCTGGATCAACTCGGTAGAAGCGTTCAAAAATTCGATCTTGCTCAGTTTCGGAGATTCCAATTCCTTGATCCGTTACTGCGATATTGATTACCCCATTTTCTATCGTGGTCGAGATAGAGACCTTTGTGTTTTCGGGTGAGTAATTAATAGCATTCTCAACCAGGTTATGAATAGCCATAATCAATTGATCGCGATCTCCGAGAACAACTGCAGGGGTCGTCTCTGAGTATGTAACAGTTATATTTCTATTATCAGCTGCAATCTGGCATTGATCGATTGCTTCGCGAATCATGTATTCGACGCCTACTTCTTGAGCAAGTTGTAATGGATCGGAATCTTGCACCCGGGACAAGTTAATAATCTCTTGGACTAAATCTGTTAAGCGCTTGGCCTCTGACTGCATGCGAGTAGCAAACTTTACGACTGCTTCAGGATCATCTTTAGCGCCTAATACCGCTTCACTTAAGAGTGAGAGCGCACCAATTGGAGTTTTCAGCTCATGTGAAATATTGGCAACAAAATCACGCCGAATATCATGGACGCGTTGAGCTTCGCTCTCATCACTAACAAGGACTAGAACCAGATCATCTTTTGTTAGAGGAAGAACTTTTACCGTGAGCTCGTGTTTTCCTTCACCGATAGGACCTCTAGGAAAATCAATCTTGCCTACCTGCTGGATATGCGTACGACGCACTACTCGAATTGTCGCGAGTAATTCTGAGCTTTGAATTCGCTCATCTTTGAGAATTCCTAGGGTCTCGATGCCAGAGGTGATAAAAATTGGGATTTCTCCGGGGGCTAGAATCATGGAATCGCCATCTAGCAGGCTCAGAGTTTCCAGGAGCATTTCCGGTAGAGCTCTAGGATCTGAGGCATCCAAGTCCCTGCGTAAGAACTTCACGATACTAAGCCTATAGCCTTGAAATCAAGGATTTAGGTCTGTTTACCGTCCGTTCACTTAAGCGTTGGGTTTCATTCATCTACGCCTCATATCTTTTGGCCATGGCACTCATACGCTCAGTTTTCCAAGATGAATTAGATGGCGTCTCACAATCTCTTGTTGATTTGACGGAAATGGTTTCAGAATCAATTGCAAAGGCAACCACCTCGGTCCTGACTGCCGATCTTGAGTTGGCCGAGGATGTAATCGCAACTGATGACCGCATCGACAATTTTCAACACGAACTTGATGCCCGCATTATTGACATTATTGCAAGACAACAACCAGTGGCATCGGATCTTCGAGCGCTAGTTACCGCATTACGCATGAGCGCTGACTTAGAGCGTATGGGGGATATGTCCCATCACATTGCCAAAATCTCTCGCCTACGACATCCAGACCCTGCCGTTCCGACGGAGCTGGTAAATATTTTCGAAGCAATGGGACGTGCTGCGCAAAAAATCACCAATAAAACTGGCGTAGTCATTGCTACTCGAAACACAGATATGGCACTTGAGGTCGAGCGTGATGATGATGAGATTGATAAGCTGCATCGTCAACTTATCGGTGCATTAGTTGATCCCAATTGGACACATGGAGTTGAAACAGCGATTAATTTGACGCTCCTGGGCCGTTATTACGAAAGATATGCAGACCATGCAGTCTCTGTTTCGCGACGTGTATATTTCTTGGTTACAGGAAAGTACGCGTAAAACTAAGTGACCACTCAAGAACTTGTAATCCCAGCTCCACGGGAAATCACCACGGAGCCACGTCGCTCTGACAGAGTTTTTCGGGGTGTGGTTACTGCAGGTGGACTTTCTTCGCTTCTACTACTGGGATTAATTACACTCTTTCTTGGTTTCCGGGGATTTGAAGTTTTAAGGCATGAAGGAATTAGTTTTATTACCAGTTCAGATTGGTCAATTTCAACCGATGATGCTGGCAATGTTATTGAGAGTCAGTTTGGCTTAGCTGCCATGCTCGTGGGAACAATTCTCTGCTCTTTAATTGCTGTAGTAATTGCGCTCCCAATCTCGGTTTTATCCGCACTTTTCCTTAATTTCTATTCACCTAACTGGCTAAAGAGAATCTTGGTAACTATCATCGACATGATGGCCGCCTTTCCTTCGATTCTCTTTGGAATTTGGGGATTTCTAGTCTTAATGCCAAGTGTTGAGTACTGGGCCAAGCTTCTACATAAATACCTTGGGTTTATTCCAATTTTTGATATGCAAGTGCCCGTGTTTACGCGCTCTCCATTTGTCGCAGGAGTTGTACTGGCAATCATGATAATTCCCATCATCACTTCTGTTTCACGGGAGATTTTCTCGCAAGCTCCACTTGATCGGATACAGGCCGCTTACGCACTTGGTGCAACAAGATGGGCCATGATTAAAGCCGTTGTACTCCCACATGGTCGCAGCGGAGTAATTGGTGGAGCGATGCTTGGGCTGGGTCGGGCCATGGGAGAGACGGTTGCTGTCTTCACAGTTTTGAATATTGTTTTTCAAGTCAACTGGCAGATGTTACTAGGCGCTGGTGGAAACGTTGCATCCCTTATCATTTTAAAGTTCGGCGACGCAAGCCCCTATGAAATAAAAGCCTTAATGGCGGCGGGTTTAGTTTTATTTCTGCTTACTCTAGTAGTTAATGGACTTGCTAACTTAATTGTTAAGACGACTGGAAAGTCGGGACGATGACGACTGTAGAGGTAGCAGTACCTACTAAACCATGGAAAGCCTCTAGCCGAGAGCGTGTTAGGGATATTGCAATTTTCGCGATTGCACTCGCCACCTCTTATCTTGTAGTGGCAGCAACTCCCATGAAAGGAAAGTTGGCTTACTTCGGAGTTTTCTTTCTCGCTTATGCGCTATTGACATCTGTATTTAAAGCAACCGTTCGTGGAAGCGCGGCGGCAAAAGACGCCCTTGTAAATTCATTGGTCGCTATTGGGGCTATTGTCACCGTAATTCCTGTGGTAAGTATTTTGGCCACGTTACTTAAAAAGGGCCTACCAGGAATACGTTTGAACCTCTTCACGCAGGACATGGCACTTGCTACCCCAACAGATCCATTGAGCAATGGTGGCCTGTTGCACGCAATCACCGGAACTCTCATTTTGGTGACAGTCGCCCTCATTTTGAGTGTGCCGATTGGAATCTTAACGGCCCTATATTTGACTGAAATTAAGGGAAGATTTACTGGGCCAATCCGTTTCTTAGTTCAAGCAATGAGCGGCGTTCCTTCAATTG
>CANIBB010000112.1:0-3997 GCA_947465575.1 Actinomycetota bacterium
CAAATGTCGCAGTTAGCGGGCTATCGCACTGGCGGAACGATTCATATCGTCGTAAATAACCAAGTGGGCTTCACGACGTCGCCACACGCATCACGCACCTCAACGTATTCAACGGACTTTGCCAAAATCATTCAGGCACCGGTTTTCCATGTTAACGGTGATGATCCAGAGGCCTGTGTTCGCATTGCACGTTTAGCCTTTGAATACCGTCAAGCATTTAAAAAAGATGTAGTTATCGACATGGTTTGTTATCGCCGTCGTGGTCATAATGAAGGTGATGAACCTAGTTTCACTCAGCCACTGATGTACAAGATGATCGATGCTAAGCGTTCAACTCGAACTCTTTTCATCGAAGCCCTTATTGGACGTGGAGATATTTCACTAGACGAGGCAGATGAAGTTGCGCGCGATTATCAGAACCAACTAGAGGCTGTATACGCTGCAGTAAATAACCTGCACACAGAGTCTGATCCGAATTTTAAGGCACCCGTTGCACCAGATGCACATGAGATTATTACCTCAATTAGCGAGAGTTTAGCTCGCGAAATTGCTGCGACGCAGACGGCGATTCCCGAAGGATTTAATGTCCACCCTAAGCTACTTCCTCAATTGGCCAAGCGCGTTGAATCTCTTAACGATGATTCAATTGATTGGTCAACGGGTGAAATGCTCGCCTTTGGCTCTCTCTTAAAAGAGGATCGACCAATACGTCTTGCTGGCCAAGATTCAAGGCGCGGAACATTTAGTAATCGCCATGCAGTCATTATCGATAAAGAAAATGGCAACGAGTGGACACCGCTTCGCGCACTCAATAGCGATGAGAATCATTTCTTTGTCATCGATTCCCTGCTGAGTGAATATGCAGCGATGGGCTTTGAGTATGGATACAGCGCTGAGCGTGAGGATGCCCTAGTTCTCTGGGAGGGCCAATTTGGCGATTTTGCTAATGGCGCTCAAACAATTATTGATGAATTTATCTCCTCAGCACTGCAAAAATGGGGAGAGCGATCATCGCTTGTTCTGCTACTTCCACATGGCTATGAAGGCCAAGGCCCCGATCACTCATCGGCGCGCATTGAGCGGTATTTACAGCTATGCGCAGAGCAAAATATGACTGTGGCTCAACCATCGACTCCGGCCTCGTACTTCCATCTTTTGCGCTGGCATGCACTAAATCCAACTCGTCGACCTTTAATTGTCTTTACACCTAAATCAATGTTGCGCTTGCGTGCGGCGGCATCTTCACTGGCTGATTTTACGAGTGGACATTTCCGTCCGGTTATTTCAGATGAAACTGTTAAGAACGCAACGCGGTTAATTTTCTGTTCAGGCAAGATTTATCATGACTTAGTTGCAGAACGTGCAAAGACTGGCGAAACGTCAACAGCGATTGTTCGCGTAGAACTTCTGTATCCATTGCCAATCGATGAAATGATTGCCGAGGCCAATAAACATCCGAGTGCTAATTTGCTGTGGGTTCAGGATGAACCGGCAAATCAAGGCCCATGGTCCCAAGTTGCACTTCGCACATCGGAGCAACACGGTGGTCGCGGATTTGGAGCTCGAATTTTACGTCGTGTTTCACGTCGCGCAACGGCATCACCGGCAACTGGTAATCATCACTTGCATGAGGATGAGCAAAAAGCCTTAATGCTTGAAGCTTTTACTCGCTAATCGCTTTTCCTTTTCGATAGCGAAACAAGACTCGTCCAACTATTTCACTCGGTGTAATCCAACCCCACGTGCGTGAATCAGTGCTTTCACTGTTATCACCTTCGACCCAGTAATTTCCAGCATGGGATTTTTGTATTCTTTTAATGAGAAATATACCTGGACGATCTTCGCGCTCGATTACGGCAACGCTTCCAAGGGGAGCTCTATTGGGCGGCTCTTGCATCCAGAGCACGAACAGCCAGTCGCCATCTCTGTAGGCAGGTGCCATTGACCCTCCTTGGACCCTGACTGTGCCAAATTTGCTCACGAACGGTAGTCTGTCACTTGTAAGTCTGACACGCGAAATTTTTTAGGGAGAGAAAACATGTTTGCACCAAAGATAACCGTCTACGCGCACTGCGACCTTCCATGTGGTGTTTACGATCCAGCTCAAGCAAAGATTGAAGCTCTATCTGTAAAGGCATGCATGGAAAAGTACGCTGCTAATACCGATGCAGATTTCCGTTCACGCTCTGTAGCAATCAAAGAAGAGCGCTCACATCAAGTAAAAGAGCACCTGTGGGTCCTATGGACCGATTACTTCAAGGCTCCACACTTTGAGGCATATCCTCAACTGCACTCACTATTTAATGAGGCGACAAAGCTTGCTGGCGCTGCAGGAACAAAAGGAACTCAAGATGTTGCAGTGGCAGATAAGCTCATCTCAAAGATCGATGAGATCGCTGAGATTTTCTGGGCAACAAAGAAGGCGTAAGTAAATTTAATTAATTAGTGACTGAGCGGCGGTACGTGCGAGAAAAGATACTCGCTCTACCGTCGCTCTTTTTATCATAGCTGCAGCTACTTGGCGTTCGCCTTCATAGACTTCGCATTCAAAAGTTAACTCTTTGTTCTCGACTTCGATGCAGCGTGATGTTGCACGAAGCTCGGCACCGATTTCAGCGGGAGCTAAAGAAATAATCTCCATGCTTATTGCGATAGTCGTCTCACCAGGTTCTAGATATTCGTCAAGAGATATAACCGCTGCGTGCTCCATAAGATTGACGAGATGAGATTGGGCAACTATTGGCAAGTCTCCAACGCCTAAGGCAAGGGATGTATCACCCGGGCGGACCTCCATAACGGAAAATCCAACGGCACCAATGATTTCCTCGGCCGGCTTCATGTCCTATCTTCCATTTCCATCTGAATCATCATTGAGATAACGAATCTCTTCTGTATGTTCAATTGTTATTTCTCGATGCTCGACATTACCAAACTCATCAATTTCAATAGAAATTTCGGTCATTTTAAACTCGGTCGTCATGCCTGTTGTAAACGTTCCAGCCATTTGAGTGTGAATCTGCTGGAAAATCGCATCATGGAGTTCATCCGGTGCGCTTTCGCAACATGTTCTACGCAAAACACTTTGTAGCAACTCGCGCATTTTCTTCTCGTGGGCTAATTCGGCCGAGCAATCAGGACACTCTGAGAGATGGATTTCGATGCTATGAACCATCGGCAGGTCAGTATTTCCTTCAAGCAAAAGTACAAGCGAGTTAAGAATTTGATTACATGGAGTCAGCTCGTAATTGCTCATAGAGTTTCCTCCTTTGTGGCAAGCTTTGAAGTAGAGGTTTGAGGAGCTTTGACTGTGTATCCAAGCTCCTTTGCATACTCTGTTAACCGTTCGCGAAGCTGTTTTCTTCCCCGATGTAGCCTCGACATAACGGTTCCGGCAGGTACGCCCACGATTTCAGCGATCTCTTTATAGGAAAAACCCTCAACATCGGCTAAATAAACCGCGATGCGAAACTCTTCAGGGATCTCATTTAAAGCCCTTTTAATATCGCTGTCAGGAAGATTCTCGAGCGCTTCGACCTCTGCCGATTTTCCAAGATTACTAGAGTGAGATGCGGCATTAGCTAACTGCCAATCTTCGATTTCACCACCAGATATCTGCGGGCGTCGTTGATCTTTTCGATAGGTATTAATAAATGTTGTTGTTAATACGCGATATAGCCATGCCTTCAAATTTGTACCTGGTTCAAATTGATGAAAAGAGGCAAAGGCCTTTAAGTAAGTATCTTGAACGAGGTCTTTAGCATCATGCGGATTCTTGGTGTAGCGAAGAGCTGCGGCATATAACTGATTTGTAAATACAAGGGCATCACGCTCGAAGCGGATAGCGCGATCCGCCGAGCTCTCTTTCACTAAATCAGTTGATGTCATCGCAGTAAAAGGCTATCGCTAAAAGAGGGTTTCTGGCTCTCCTAATTCGACTTCTTGCGTTAACTCTTTGGAATTCTTAAGCACTGAGTTGACTGCACGTGATACTGGATGG
>CANIBB010000113.1:0-3946 GCA_947465575.1 Actinomycetota bacterium
ATTTGGCACCAAGACTTTCACGAAGGGAGTGTTCAAAACTCTCATTTAGCTTTCTAGCATTTAGACACACTTCATACAATAATTTGTGAGCTTGATCCCGACCCATTCGTGGGGCAAGGTGCATCATCGCTGCCTCTGCCAGCAACATGCCACCATCTAGCGCGCAGTTCATGAGCATGCGATCTGGAAAGACTTGAAGGTTTTTTGTTGCTGAAATCGCTAGCGATAAGGCTGATGACAAACACGTAAAAATGTCTGGGAGAACTCGCCATTCAATCTGCCATTCTCCGGCAGATCGTTCATGCGCTGATTCAGCTGCACGATGAAGCGCCTGCGCATGTGTAGATCCACTTATTCCGAAACCGATAATCGATTCAGATTCAACAGGGTTAGCCTTTTGAGGCATCGTCGAGGATGCACCCTTGTTTTTAGAGCTCGCCTCGCTAATTTCGGCAATCTCTGTCCGAGAAAGATCTATGATTTCACGCGCAAGGCGAATAAGCGTTTGTAAACAAGCTGATATCGCATCTGCCACTTCAATGACTGCGCTTCGATTTACATGCCAAGGGATGATTTTGTTTTCCAAATTTAGTCTTTTTGCTAAGGCTCCCCTGACAGCTTCCCCGTGTGGGAAAAGGGCCGACGAGGTGCCCGCCGCACCGTGCAACGAAACATTGCTGATACTGCGATAGGAATTTAATAACCGCCGTCGATCACTTACAACTTGATCAATAAATACAGCACATTTTGCCCCAAAAGTTGTGGGGGTAGCTTGCTTGCCATGTGTTCTTCCCGCCATAACCGTCTTTGCGTGTCTCTCGGCTAAATCTGAAAGAGAGTTACCAAAGTGCAGTTGAAGCTCTAAAACATGTTTGAGCGCATCACATATTTGGAGTACAAGTGCCGAATCCATAATGTCTTGTGTAGTTGCCCCCCAATGAACCTTTCCTGCCTGTTCGGGAGTCAGTGATTCACACACCATCGAAATCAATGAAACGATTGGATAGCCCACGTTTGCGCTTTCACGAATCAAGCGGTCAGTGTCAATATTGCCAATTGAACACACATCATTAATGGCATTGGCATCACTGCGAGAAATGACATCTGCATCTGCCAGGGCGCCAGCTAATTCGGCCTCAACCCTCAACCAATAAGAAATCGTGGATTCCAAAGACCAGATGTTTTCCATTTTTGTGTCACGATAGAGGCTGTCAAGGAGATTCATCTAGCCATCCAATCGCCGATCGTGCGAATATCTATTTTGTGAGATTTTACATGCACAAATTGGCTTGGATTTAGATTCAACAGAGAATTCTTTGGATGATTTCCACAGTGCGGAAATACCTTAGTAGATCAACTATCTGGTGGCTTGGAGTGCGGATTTGAACCTTCGAAGGTATGGGGATTTACAGTCCCCTCCCGTTGGCCGCTCGGGCAACTAGTCCTAACCGTTTTCGGGGATGAAACCTAGAACTTCCCCATAAAACTTCATCTCTGATTCCATTGAGGTAATTATCGATGATGCTTTACGAAAGCCATGGCCTTCGCCTTCAAAAGCGTGATACTCGTGCTTTATCCCTTTGTTCACGCAGACATCTCTAAAAGCCTCTGACTGTGCTGGAGGAACGATTTTGTCATCCAAACCTTGGAAGATAATTAGTGGTGAACTCAGGCGATGAGCGTGGGTTAGTGGTGATCGCTCTACATATAAATCTGCATCCTCTGGATATTTTCCGATTAAAGAATCCAGGTATCTTGATTCAAAGTCGTGAGTATCTAATGCAAGTGCAGAGCAATCCGCTACACCGTAATACGAAGCTCCTGCAGCAAAGTGATTACTATTAACCAAAACGTTGAGAACTGTAAACCCTCCTGCAGATCCACCTCGAATTAAAATCTTATTTGCATCCACGGTTCCCGCAGAAATAAGTGAATCAACGACTGCAATAACATCTTCTCGATCGACAATTCCCCACGCTCCTCGCATGAGATTTCGATAATGCCGACCATAGCCAGAAGATCCCCCATAGTTGATATCGACTACTGTGATTCCGCGAGTTGTGAAATATGCATAGTTCATTGAGAGAGTCGGGACTGCTTGTGCCGTAGGTCCGCCGTGGACAACCACCACGAGAGGTGTCTTCTCTGAGGGTTCAAAAATTGGATGGTGAGCAGGATGAACGATTGAATAGACCTTGCGGCCATCCTCGCGGAGCGCAATAAACTCATATGGTGTTGGGAAATATTTGGGTTCGATGGGAGTTTTTGTTGCAAATATAGTCTGGGTTTTGAGAGTTTTTAAGTCGAGCTCAACAAACTCAGAAGTGACCGTCGGACTTCCGCCGAATACATAAGCCTTGCCATTTCCTGCACTTAAGGTGGGCTTAAAATTTGTGAGTGGGGATTCAATATCTGTGCAGATACCTGATTCCGGATCTACTAGAACTAGTTTTCTCGAAACAACAGATCCGCGCGATGAAAGAATGCGACCATCATCGAGAACTTCTATGAAACTCAGCCCAAGCAACCAGATCGGATATCCCCATTCAGATTCATCGCTGACTACGTGCCTCTTATGGCCATCTTTATCCAAACTCCAAAGGTTCCACCAACCACTTTGATCACTAATGTAATAAAGCAAGTTGTCGTTGCCCCATTCAGGGCCAAGGCAAGATTCGTTGACTCCACCCGCAACCACTCGAATGTTTTTAAGAGTTCCCGCTAAGACTTCTGCAACCTTAATCTCAGTGCCATCCCATGGCATCTGAGGGTGTTCCCAACAGACCCAGACTAATTGAGATTCATCTTCAGAGGGACGCAAGTGGGAATAAAAGTGCGAAGATGATTCAATTACTCGAATTTCATTTATACCAATCGCAACAATTGCTCGAGTTACAACGCCAGCAATATGAGTTTCCCGAACGCACCAAATTTCTCCGCCTACTGAAATCATTTCTGCATAACGATGGATTTCAGTCGCTGGCACAATTGGAGTTATTGCTTCGGGTATGCTACCAATCTCGGTGCGGTAAATACGTTGATCGCTTTTATTTACAAAGTAGAGGCAACTTTTTCCATCACGAACTATTCCGTGCCAACTCATTCCGCCCATTTCATGCACTTGAGTTGATGCGCTCCAAGGAGAAGAAAAGAGATCACCATGCAGTCGGCTCACAACGATGGTTCGACCGTTCTGAGAAGGTCGCATCTCATCCCACCAAATATCTTCGCCAACAACTTGCGAGAACATATTGAAGTTACCTGCATCCGCAAGCATCTCTGCTGTTAGTGGAGATGGCCAAGTACCCGGTTTGCGTTGAGATTTCATCAGAGAAGACTTACACCCAAGAGTGCCCTCCGCAATAGATTTGAATTAGCGGATAGCCACGAAACTTGGTGGCTTGGCGTACGGATTTGAACCTTCGAAGGTATGGGGATTTACAAAAATCCCCCGTTACGCAAACTGGTGGCGGGTGAAGGATTTGAACCTTCGAAGGCAGAGCCGGGGGATTATTGATCCGATAGATCGAGCGCAAAAGAACCAGACAATCGCGCTTCATATCCTGGCCCAGTGTGAATTTATACTCACGGGGATAATCCTGGGTGAAGAGAAATACTTTGTGGGTCAGGGTGTAGACATCGGCAAAGACGGGTAGATCTTGATACAGAGCCATGCAAGATTATCTACCCAATCACCTTTAAAAAAATAAAAATTTAATAGATGAATAGGTAAATAGCTGAAGGGCTAAAAAGCCCGAACTGGCCGGACGTAGGGGGTGCCGTTCTTACTGGTGTCGAACTGGTTGCCATCGCCGAAGACCTGGGTCCACGCGATGCTCGCACTGCGCTCAGACGAGGACCAGTAGTAGTCCGCCACGAAACCTCCAACACCCTGCAAATTGTCATACATCAATTTCATCTCACCAAGTGAGCCCAAGAACCAATC
>CANIBB010000114.1:0-3938 GCA_947465575.1 Actinomycetota bacterium
ATCTGGATGACGTGGCATATTCTCGCTCAAATTAAAGTAGCCAGTTTCAGTCACTAATACATCATCTTCGATTCGAATTCCGATTCCTCGATACTCGGGGGCAAAGAGCTCGTCATCGGGTTGGATATATAAACCAGGCTCAACCGTTAAGACCATTCCAGCCTCTAACTTACCGTCTGTGTATTGGTCTTTGCGTGCCTGCGCGCAGTCATGAACATCTAATCCCAACATATGGCTGACTCCATGCAAAGTCCAACGCTTATGAAGACCAAATTCTGGAAGCATTGATTCTTCAGCACTGATTGTTAGGACACCCATATCAACTAAGCCTTGAGCTAAAACTGTGTGGCAGGCCTTGTTAATTTCAAGGAAATCGACACCTGCGCGGATCGCTGCAAATCCAGCTTTCTGCGCCTCATAGACCAACATATATAAAGAGCGTTGTGCTGGAGAGAATTTTCCGTTAATCGGCAAAGTGCGAGTGATGTCGGCGGTGTAATAGGAATCTAACTCAACACCGGCATCGAGTAACAACAGTTCACCGTTTTTAACAGCGCCATCGTTGCGTGTCCAGTGCAGTATGCAGGCATGTGAACCAGCGGCCGAAATAGTGTCATAGCCGAGCTCATTGCCCTCAACGCGTGCACGGCCATAAAAGGCGGCTTCTACAACGCGCTCACCACGTGGCGTTACAACTGCGGCAGGTAGCGCACGAATTGCATCGTTGAATCCGCGATGTGTAACATCGACAGATTTCTGTAACTCATTGATTTCATACTCATCTTTTATAAGGCGAGCAACTGAGACAAAGTTTTCTAGCTCACCACCGCGAGGGTTTTTCTTAATAGTTGAATCAATAAGGGCATCGAACCCGCTCAATGAAACGGCAGGCGTTCCATCCTTAAGAAGAGATTTAAGATCTTCAACTTTACGTACCTCAATACCAAAACGTTGTGATGCCTCATCGGTTGTATAACGTCGTCCAACCCATAGCTCGCCATACTTGCGATCGTTATAGAAGCCACTGGTATCTCGCGTTGATCGAGGTTGAATATACAAAATCGAATCATGTGCATCACCATTTGGCTCCATGACCAGAACGGCATCCGATGTAACCTCTTCACCTTGAACGCCGGTGTAATAGACGAAAGCGCTATGGGGACGGAAACGGTAATCAGTGTCATTACTTCGCACTTTGGAGTTTCCACTAGGGATCACAATACGTAGACCACTAAACGCCTCGGAGAGTTTGTCTCGACGAGTAGAACAGAAGGGAATCACTGCATCTTGCGTGATTCCATCCAGAGGTGAAGGCGCCCAGCCAGTTTTCATAAAATCGGCATACAAATCTGATGGAGGCACGTCGTAAACGCGGCGGCTTTCTACGGGCGAATCAGCTGATTCCATGCGGTAAGCCTACAAGAAGAGTTTGCAATCGCACCCCAATCCTCACTTGGATTTCTCATGAAGCAAGAGTATTTTTAAACCATGGCTAAGGTTAGAAATTCCGCAAATTTCTACCTAGGAATAGTTAGCGCTAGCATCCTGATAATTGCAGTTATTGTCGCGGTAACATCCAGTAATTCAACCAAAACATTAAGCATCGGCTCTCCTGAAAAAGCAGTTCAGGAGTACTTGGTGTCATTAAACGATGGCCGAAATGATTTAGCCTTCAAACTCCTAGCGAGAGATAGCAGTTGTTCAATTCAAGACATAGATCGTGCATATCATTCGCCGGACGCGGAGACTTCACTGTTAGAAAGCAGGACGACTGGAAACACAGCAGTTGTTCGGGTATCGATTCAATATGATCCCTATTCAATGATGGATAGTTCATCAGGTGAAGAGCAAACCTACCGATTAATAAAAGAGGACGGCCAGTGGAGGATTTCTGGCATTCCTTGGCCATTATGGGATTGTGGAGGCATTAAGAAATGATGATCTTAGCTCTATTTGCAAACCTATTTATTTTTGGAATGGTTATCTTTTTAATTAATAAGATCTTTTTCCGAAGCCACAAACAAGTATCTAAAGGCGGAGGAGTTCGCCGCTTTTTTCAGTTCGGACTCCTTTTTGCCCTAACGGTTATTTCAGGATTTGGCTTATCTGGATTGCTGGGGCGCCTTCTTCGAATCGGCATTTCTTTAACATCGGATCGAAACGCACTGGCTATGGAGTCTTCTTTTACCGTAGTAGGTATTCCACTTTTAATCTTGGTTGCCTTATGGACACGCAGGACATTTACAAAAGATCCTAGTGAAAAAGAGAGTATGGCTTGGAATCTCTATCTAACTGCTATCTCTATACTCGCTCTCGTTTTGAACGTAACTGCCCAACTCAAAATCTTGAAGGTGATTTTCTCTGATGGTGTATTGCAAGGTAGTTCGATTTCCCAACTTATAGTTTGGGGAGGAATCTGGTTCATTCACTTTAAATTCTTGAGCCAGGCTCGCCAATCAATTAATTCAATCAATGACCATTTAATTGGATCAATCATTGGCTTAGGTTTTAGTGTTTCCGGTCTTTTAACAATTCTTCAAGCCTTACTCACCTCTCTGTTTGACTTCAACAAGGAAGCAGTAATCATCTCTGCGGGCCAGCCATTAACACAGGGCCTCATTACATTCATTGTTGGCGCCCCAATTTGGTATGTGTACTGGATCCGCACGTCGATGATGATTAAAAGAGTGGCCAGTTGGTTTGCCTATGTCTTGCTCATTGGCATCGGTGGGGGTGTGCTAGTTGCCGTGACAGCGGCCAGCATTTCTCTGTATTCAGTACTTGTGTGGTTTTTGGGAGATCCTGCAACCCAGAGCGCATCGCTCTATTTTAAAAACTCTCCGGGATCGATTTCAGCGGCCATTGTTGGCGTCTTAGTTATTTGGTATCACCGCGATGTTCTCTCACATGAGAATACAAATGAGCGGACCGAGATTCGCCGTATTTATGAATATGGAATCGCTGGGATTGGATTAATTGCAGCAGCTGGTGGAGTTACGATGATTCTCGTTTCAATTATCGAATCACTCTCTGCATCTGCACAAATAACAGGAGGAGGATCAACAAACTCTCTATTGGCAGCCGTGACTCTAATAATTGTTGGCGGACCAATCTGGTGGTTCATTTGGCAATCAATTCAAAAGAAGAGTGAAACTAATCCAGTAGAAGAGCATTCCTCTTTGATTCGCCGTATCTACTTATTTATCCTCTTTGGCGTAACGGGCATCATTTCTGCCGCAATGTTGCTCCTCGGCGCGTACTTTATTTTTAAAGATCTTTTTCAGCAGGGCATTGGGGTTGCAACAGTTCGTCAGATCCGGTTCTCATTAGGAATTCTTGTCACAGCAGCCGTAGTTTCGGTATATCACTGGTTCGTATTTCGCAATGAAAAAGATGTCGAGATACGAAGGAACCCAGTCATGGCCATTGAAAGAAAAATGTATTTCTTTGTGGAGATCAAATCTAAACCAGGTAAAGACAGTGAACTTATAGGCGCAATCAATAAATATGTTGTCCATGTTCGCAAAGAAAGAGGCTGTGAAAAGTTCGATGCTCTACTCGACCCTACAAACCCAGGCAGCGTGTATTTGTATGAAATCTGGAGCGATGCCCCGTCCCATCAAACCCATCTAAATAGTGCAGAGTTTGCAACGTGGAAAGAGCTCTCTGACCCGCTTATTGCGAAATTTACGGCCAAGACCTTAGATTCGACTGAAATTTAGGGGTTGCCCAAACAAACATGTAAACTACGGCCACCACTTGGAGACGTCGCATAGCCCGGTCGAGTGCGCCTCACTGCTAACGAGGTAAGGTTTAATCGCCTTCAGGAGTTCAAATCTCCTCGTCTCCGCCAGAAAAATGATTGAGGAGATGGCAATGCCATTGTTCAAGGTTGCAATTATCGGCGCAGGACCAGCCGGCTACTTTGCCGCTCAAGC
>CANIBB010000115.1:0-3846 GCA_947465575.1 Actinomycetota bacterium
CGGACCTTTGACACATTTTCCCCTGTCTTGGCCCGCATGTAATCCACATGCAAGCCCTAGTTGTACGACCTCATAGTTTTAGCGAGCTCATGTGAGTTTCATATCTTTCTTTTCCATTTCATTTAAAAGTGCAGGGGGTAATCGTATCTAATGAATGCCCTGATTACATAATGGGATTATCGGGATGAATATCGATGCGCCAGCCCGTTAAGCGCGCGGCCAAGCGTGCATTTTGTCCATCTTTTCCAATGGCTAGAGATAATTGGTAGTCAGGGACGATGACCTTTGCGCTGCGCGCGGCAAGGTCGGTGATTTCAACAGAGACGACCTTTGCTGGGGCAAGGGCATGGGCGATAAAGGTCGCCGGATCTTCAGACCAATCAACGATATCGATTTTCTCTCCGTGTAGCTCATCCATAACGGCCCTAGCGCGCGAACCCATTGGCCCGATCAAGGAGCCTTTAGGACTTACGCCGGCACGGTGAGATTTTACTGCGACTTTAGTGCGATGGCCTGCTTCGCGAGCCACAGCCATAATCTCAACGATGCGATCGTTAATCTCTGGAACTTCAAAGGCAAATAACTGCTTAACGAGAGCTGGATGGCTACGCGACAACATGATCTCTGGCCCTTTTAAACCCTGCTTAACTTCAACAACGAAACATTTAATTCGATCGCCGTGATTGTACACCTCACCCGGAACTTGCTCCTGGGGAGGAATGCGGCCTTCGGTTCGCCCTAAATTAACGTTAATCATCTTTGGGTCACGGCCCTGCTGAACAACTCCTGAAATTACATCGCCGACATTGCCAGTGAACTCACCAACGATGGAGGCATCGTTTGTCTCGCGCATTTTCAATTTAATAATCTGGCGCGCCGTAGATGTCGCTACGCGAGAAAAACCATCTGGCATATCTGGCTCATCGCCAATCTTTTCACCAATCTCATTGAACTGGGGAATTAAAATCTGAATTTCGCCAGTTTCACGATCTAAAACAGCGCGCGCATGACGCTTAGCTTCTTCGGTCTGGTTATAAGCGGTAAGGACGCCGATCTCTATCGCCTGAATTAACTGCTCAAGCGGAATGCCCTTCTCAGTCGTTAGCGCAATTAATGCACTCATCTCGACATGCATTTAGTTTTCATCCTTACGACTAAATTCAACTTCTACGTTCGCTTTTTTTATATCTGCCAAAACAATAATGTGAGTCTTCATGCGGCCCTTGATATTTTCGACAAAAGTGGCATCGTCGGCGCGTAGTTCAGTAAGGCGGCCAGTCAATGTTGCGCCATCATTCATCACCATGGAAATTATTCGCGTTACATTCTTTTCCCAGTGACGACGCTCGGTCAGCGGGCGGTCAACTCCAGGAGACGTTACTTCAAGCGTAAAGGCATCATCAATAACAGTACTTTCATCTAGAAGCTCTGAAATTAAGCGCGAGACGACAGTGACTTCATCGAGATTTAGGGGCTTTGGGCCATCAACTATGCAGGTAACAATTCGGTGATTACCGGGATTTGATACAAGAACCTGCTCCAGGAAAAAACCCGCATTTTCTACGGCGGGCCTAAGCAGTTCGACTAAGGAATCTTGAAGTGACATAAAGTAGCTACTTTCTTATTAAGTTGTGGCCGTAATTGTAACTAGAAAGATTGAAAAGTATCAATTCCTACTTTAATGATCAGGGCAATTGTCACAAACAAGAAGACCTTTCGTACCAAAGTCGAACCACCACGAATTGCCAGGCGAGAGCCGATCACAGCCCCCGTTACATTTGCAGCCCCAAGACCAAGGCCAATCTGCCAGATAATCGCACCGTGCACACCAAAGATAATCAGGGCGCCCAGGTTGGTTGAAACATTAACGACTTTTGCAATTGCCGATGCTGTAATAAAGGCATAGCCAAGGGATGCGACTAATACGAGCATCAAAAAAGAGCCAGTACCTGGACCAAAGATTCCATCGTAGAAGCCGATGACAATCCCGGCGGCAGCTGCAATTTGAATCCTGCGCATGTCGGTGTGTTTAAATCTCTCAACCATTCCTAAATCTGGTTTTAGCCAGGTATAAATAGCCACAACGATTAATAGCGTTAAGACAATGGGTCGCATGCTCGAAGTTGGTATTCGGGATGCTAGTGATGCGCCCGCTGCCGATCCAATAAAAGCTGGCAGCGCCATTGCAATCAAAACTTTAGGTTCGGGTTTAATTTCGCGGCGATAGAGAGCTGCGGCAGTAGTCGTACCAAAGACAGAGGCCAATTTATTCGTACCTAGAACTGTCACAGTTTCGGTTTTAGGTAGGCCGATTAAGAGTGCTGGAAGTTGGATTAATCCTCCGCCTCCTGCGATTGAATCGACAAAGCCGGCAAAGAATGAGGCGGAAAGCAGAAATAATCCAGTTGCAATGGTTAATTCGCCCATGCCACGAACCTTACTTAAGTAGTGCCGCGATTGAACTTACGGCATTTGCCAAAGCTACTTCGCTCTTTTCCCCGCTTGCTCGAACACGTACTTCAATATTGCCATCGGCTAATGCCTTTCCGACCACAACAATAATCGGATTGCCAATCAACTCGGCATCCTTAAATTTAACTCCTGCGCTTGCATCGCGGCGATCATCGAGCATTACTGTAATTCCGATTGCCTCTAGATCAGTGCCGAGTTTGAGCGCAGTATCAAAGGGTAGGTCTTCTTTACCGGTTGCAACGATATGAACCTTGGCAGGTGCGATTTCTATTGGCCAGTTAAGGCCAATCTCATCACTTGTCTGCTCGGCAATTGCAGCAACTGCGCGAGAGACGCCGATTCCATAGGAGCCCATAGTCACTACCTGAGATTTACCGTTTTGATCTAACACAGTCAGGCCAAGGGCTTCTGCATACTTTCGCCCTAACTGAAAGATGTGTCCAATCTCTATCGCGCGATCTATAACGACCTCTGTTGCACACTCTGGGCATGCATCCCCCGCACGCACTTCAGCGGCTTCAACATAGTGATCGGGAGTGAAGTCACGACCGTTGAGAACAAAGCGGGCATGACGATTCTTTATATTAGCTCCGCTTATCCAAGATGTACCTGGAGCAACACGTGGATCGGCATAGACGGTGATTCCAGTGCCATTTAGATTCTGTGGCCCAATGTAACCTTTAACGAGCTTAGGATGTTTAGCAAAATCGGCCTCTTCGAAGACGCGAAGTTCGTGCACTCCACCTAAATTTTCCTGCAAGCGTTTTAAGTCAACTTCTCGATCCCCGGGAACTAGTACTGCAATTGCCTTTCCATCGGCGACTAACATAATATTTTTTAAAGTATCAGCAGCTGCATATCCCCCGCCGAATTTTTCATTCATGACGGCGACCAGTGAATCAATGGTTGGAGTATTTGGAGTGTCTAACTCTTCAAGGGCTGGAACTCCTGATGGATCCCCTGGTGCCACTTTTGTGACCATCGCTTCGACGTTAGCTGCATAGCCACACTTAGGGCACAAAACGTATGTGTCCTCACCGGTAGGACATGGTGCTAAAAACTCTTCAGACTTCGAGCCGCCCATCGCACCCGATACAGCCTTAACAATGTTGTACTTCATTCCTAATCGATTAAAACAGCTGATGTATGCATCACGATGTTTATCGTATGAGAGATCCAGACCTGCATCATCGATATCAAATGAGTATGAGTCCTTCATGATGAACTCGCGACCGCGAATGATTCCGCTGCGTGGACGGGCCTCATCGCGATACTTTGTCTGAATCTGATAGATAGACAATGGTAAATCTTTATAAGAGGAGTACTCACTCTTGACCATCAACGTAAACATCTCTTCGTGAGTAGGCCCCAGTA
>CANIBB010000116.1:0-3809 GCA_947465575.1 Actinomycetota bacterium
CTCGAGGGTGTTCGAAGCGTATTGGCCGAGGCCCCCGGCTTTATTGATGGTGTAATCGGCCAAAATCTCGATGATCCAACGCTCTGGCACTTATCGACTAACTGGGAAAACGTTGGCTCCTATCGAAGGGCGTTGAGCTCAACGCGCGCGAAGCTAGAGGCGATTCCGATTCTGGCCCGTGCAATCGATGAACCTGGTGCGTACGAGTAAACTTAAAGCCACGCAAAGTAACGTTCGTTGCTTTTCGCCGACATCCAGCCGGACGGAGAAAATTACATGGCAACGGATCGCTTAGAAAATATCGTAGCTCTTTCAAAACGCAGAGGTTTTGTCTATCCGTCATCTGAGATTTATGGTGGACTCCGAGCATCGTGGGATTACGGCCCATTAGGTGTTGAACTAAAAAACAATGTCAAGCGCCAATGGTGGAAAGCCATGGTTACAGGGCGAGAAGATGTAGTTGGCCTTGACTCATGCGTAATTTTATCTAAAGAGGTCTGGGAAGCATCGGGCCACATTGCAACTTTTAGCGATCCACTCACCGAGTGCACTGCATGTCATAAGCGATATCGCGCAGATCATTTGATGGAGGCCTATGAGGCCAAACATAAAAAAGAGGCGGCCTCGTTACTTGAGATTAACTGTCCGGCATGTGGCAACAAGGGCCAGTTCACTGAGCCAAAACAATTTAGCGGAATGTTGAAGACGTACCTTGGACCCGTTGAAGATGAATCAGGGCTGGCATATTTGCGCCCAGAGACTGCACAGGGAATCTTTATTAACTTTGACCAAGTGATGACAACATCACGCAAAAAACCACCATTTGGAATTGGACAGATTGGTAAATCTTTCCGTAATGAAATAACACCTGGAAACTTTATCTTTCGTACGCGCGAATTTGAGCAGATGGAGATGGAGTTTTTCGTAGTTCCAGGAACAGACGAGGATTGGCATCAGTACTGGATCGATACACGCATGGCCTGGTATATAGATTTAGGTATTAATCCAGAGCGCCTGCGCCTTTTTGATCATCCGAAAGAGAAGCTCTCACATTACTCAAAGCGAACCGCCGATATTGAGTACAAGTTTGAATTTACCGGTACTGAATGGGGCGAGCTCGAAGGTATCGCTAGCCGCACAGACTTTGATCTAAAGGCGCACTCTGCCGCCTCTGGAAAAGATTTGTCGTACTTCGATCAAGAAAAGGGCGAGCGTTGGACTCCTTATGTAATCGAGCCCGCAGCCGGTGTTGATCGTTGCACGCTTACTTTCTTAATGGATGCATTCACAGAGGATGAGGCACCCAATAGCAAGGGAGAGATGGAAAAGCGCGCAGTACTAAAGCTCGACCATCGTTTGGCACCGATTAAGGCGGCAGTTTTGCCGCTTTCTCGTAACGCTGATTTATCGCCTAAAGCCCGCGACTTAGCAGCGCAATTGCGCAAGAACTGGAACATTGACTTTGATGATGCGGGTGCAATCGGTCGTCGCTACCGTCGACAAGATGAAATTGGTACCCCTTACTGCATCACTATCGACTTTGAAACCTTAGAAGATAATGCAGTGACAATTCGCGATCGCGACACAATGGCGCAAGAGCGCATCGGCATAGACAATGTCGAAGCATGGCTTGCACCACGTTTACTAGGTTGCTAAAACCACTTCTACTGCCACTGGCAAGCGGTGATCATTACATTGATCCACCGGTTGTTTTAGCACCCATGGCTGGAATAACCAATGCACCTTTTCGTACGCTTTGTCGCGAACAAGGCGCTGGGTTATTTGTCTCTGAAATGGTTACGGCACGAGCATTAGTAGAGCGGCGCCCAGAAACGTTGCGGATGATTGTTCCTGGTAAAGATGAGTGGCCACGCTCTGTTCAGTTATACAGCGTTGATCCAACGACTATGCGCGCCGCGGTGACAATGATCGGAAAAGAAAACTTAGCCGATCACATTGATATGAACTTTGGTTGCCCGGTTCCAAAAGTGACACGCAAAGGCGGGGGAGCAGCCCTTCCTTACAAGCGAAAACTATTTTCAAATATTGTCCAAGCGGCCGTTGAAGCGGCCAAGCCATTTGGAATCCCTGTCACCGTTAAGATGCGCATCGGTATCGATAGCGATCACCACACTTATCTAGAGGCGGCTCAGTCTGCGGCAGATTTAGGTGTTGCATGGGTGGCACTTCATGCGCGCACAGCTGCACAAATGTATGAAGGTAAATCTGATTGGTCGGCCATAGCCCGCCTCGTTGAGCACTTAAAGCCAAGCGGAGTACCTGTTTTAGGCAATGGTGATATCTGGTCTGGGCGAGATGCCGTGAATATGGTCGCCGAAACTGGATGCGCCGGCGTAGTAGTTGGCCGTGGATGCTTGGGCCGGCCGTGGCTATTTGCAGATTTAGTCTCCTCTTTAAAAGGGGTCGATTCAGAAATAACGCCAACGCTTCACCAAGTGCGCGAAGTTATGTTTAGGCACGCGAATTTAATTGTTGAGTATCTAGAGTCCGAAGATCGTGGAATGCGCGATATGCGCAAACACATGGCCTGGTATTTAAAGGGCTTTCGTGTTCCACGCGAAATTCGACATGATTTAGGAATGGTCTGCTCGTTAGAAGAGATGCGCGCTCTGCTTGATCAATTAGAGGATCAGCCATATCCAGTAGAAGTCGGCGATAAGCCACGTGGGCGTACAAGCCACGGCCGCCCACCTACTTTGCCAGATGGTTGGCTCGATGATCCCGATGAACTTGTTCACGTCGAACTCGAAGATGCTTTTTCAGGGGGATAGATGTTTCTATTTCGCTGGATCCGTCGCACTTTAACCCTGATTATTATCATCGCATTAATTGCACCTGGTTACGCCGTTTCAAAAGTTTGGCGCGCAGCCAATAACCCAATTGTCCGTAACGCCGATGTCATTGTGGTTCTTGGAACCGCACAGTTAAATGGAAGACCCGGGGAGGCGTTAGAGGCACGTTTAGTTGAAGCCAAACGAATCTTTGATTTAGGTCTTGCACCAAAAATTATCACGGTGGGCGCAGGCGCCCCCGGGGATCGAACAACAGAGGCTGCATCCGGTAAGGCATGGCTGCGATCACATGGGATCCCATCCTCGAAAATCACCGCGGTTGAAGAGGGTCGCGATACTTTAGTAAGCACTAAAGCTTATGCAGCACTGATGAAAAAACGCATGGTTAGCGATGTAATTATTGTGACCGATCCATTTCACTGCCAGCGTGCGATGACCATGGCAAATGATCAAGGGGTTGTTAGTACGTGTTCGCCAGTGCAGACCGGCCCCAACACAATTTCTCAATCAGGATATAAGTATTTACTGCGTGAAGCAGGTGCATACTTGGTCTACATCACAGTAGGGCGTCGAGGCGTTCAAATCAGTGATCATTTACCTGGTGCAGATATCCTCACTAAGGTTGTGCCGTGACCTATAACGAAGAGGATAGAGAGCGCTTCTTAGATGAACCGGCGAAACGTCCGGGTCGCACGGAGTTCATGCGAGATCGCGCGCGGGTTATTCACTCAGCGGCCCTTCGCAGACTTGCTGCCAAAACCCAAGTTGCAGTGCCTTGGGAAAATGACTTTCAACGTACACGTTTATCTCACTCACTTGAGTGCGCCCAGATTGGTCGTGAACTCGGAGAATCACTGGGAGCAGATCCCGATTTACAGGACACTGCCTGCCTATCCCACGATTTAGGCCACCCACCTTTTGGACACAATGGCGAAGAGGCACTCGCCGAAATAGCTAAGGATTTTGGTGGCTTTGAAGGAAATGCACAGAGCTTTA
>CANIBB010000117.1:0-3802 GCA_947465575.1 Actinomycetota bacterium
TTATGGCTGTTTGCCACACAACTGCTTGATCTCCATATTCAGCCATGGACCACTCATTATCGACGACGTTATACATGTAACAGGCGTATGGCTTGCCTTCCTTATCTAAACCTTTTACCAAAGCTCCAGCGCAAGTTTTACCCTTCATGCGTGAACCAAGTGTTGCTGGATCTGGAAGAGATGCAGCAAGTAAATCGCGAGGAGAAACTGAAACTCCTTGAACATCAACGTGCTCTTTACGATCCATTCCTAACATATGTATTGTCTTTAACGTTGTTATGAACTGTGCTCCGAGACCGTATTTGAAGTTAACCTTCTTAGCATCTACTTTCTGTGGGATCAGCACAACCTCTTCATGCTCGACATTGACGCACTCAACCGGTCCAATGCCTTCAGGAAAATCAAAGACCTCAAGTTCGCTAAAGGGATCGGTTGTGAACCAACCGCGACCATCTTCCCAAACCAATGGGGGATTAAGACACTCTTCAATCGTTGTCCAGATTGAAAACGATGGAGCAAAGTCGTAACCCTCTACAACTAAGTTAGAACCATCAAAAATCGTCACCGAATCAAGTCGACTAAAAAGATGATCTGATGCGTATCGCGCAAAGACATCACTCATTCCGGGCTCGATACCCATGCCAACTAGTGCGTAGATATCTCGCTCTTTCCAATTCCAGTCGCGAGCGAACTGCTCGTCACCAAGCTTCACGCCAGTTTCTGTATTTGGATAGTGCGGATGAGGGCGCGAAAGCGACATCGCCATATCTATGTAGTTCGTATTTTCAATCTCGCAGGCCAAAAATATAGGCATAACAAAACGTGGATCCACAGCATTGATAACCACATCAGGCTTTACTTTACGGATTAGGGCTCTGATATCTTCGAGCTCGGCAGCATTTACTTCAGCGGCTGAAAACCTTGCATCCTTAACCCGGATGACCGCTGTTTCTGCGCGGGATAACTCGCGATCGGCAACGACCATGGAAGTGATAAAACTCTTTCGTGATGCGATATTGACAATAGCGCTGCCAACTCCGCCCGCGCCTATAACTAGCGCTTTCATTGTTGGCCCCTCATGAAGAAAAACATCCTTTACATTAGATTATTGAGTCTAGCCCTCCCCATAATTCATGACAAGATTGCCCCTGTTATACGAAGGTCCTCGTAGCTCAGTGGATAGAGCAATCGCCTCCTAAGCGGTAGGTCGCCGGTCCGACTCCGGCCGAGGACACTTATTTCTGTTTTCAATTGCATGCTTTTGTTTATAGACAATACTGAGCCTATGACTGCTCAAATTTGGCGAGGTTTTGCAAGTGATAACTATGCCGGAGTTCACCCTCAGATTCTTGAGGCGATAGTTCTGGCAAATAGTGGACATCAAACTGCATATGGCGATGATGATGTTACGCAGCGATTGGCAAAGGTATTCACTCGCCATTTTGGAGAAACTGCGCAAACCTTTCCATTATTTAATGGAACCGGTGCCAATGTAATCAGCCTTCAAGGGATGCTCTCATCATGGGAGGCTGTGATCTGCGCTTCAACGTCACATTTAAATGTTGATGAAGGGGGAGCTCCAGAAAAAGTTGCTGGAATTAAATTGTGGACTATTCCGACTGAGGATGGAAAGTTGACCCCTGAGTTAATTTCGCAACAAGCCTGGGGCTTTGGCGATGTTCACCGCGCACAACCGGCCGTTGTCAGCATTACTCAAGTTACTGAGCTTGGAACTCTCTATAGCGTTGATGAGATCAAGGAGCTCTCTGAGTACGTTCACTCGCACGGAATGAAATTACATATGGATGGTGCGCGCATCGCTAATGCAGCGGCATCTCTAGGTGTTGGCCTTCGAGAGTTCACTACTGATGCTGGCGTAGATGTTCTTTCATTTGGAGGAACTAAAAATGGTGGAATGGGATGCGAGGCGGTGGTATCGCTCAACGAGAATTTCTCTTCGAACTTCCCATATCTTCGTAAGAGCTCCATGCAGTTAGCATCCAAAATGCGATTTATCAGTGCGCAGTTAGAGGCGCTCCTTGAGGCGGATTTATGGCTTAAGAATGCTGGACATGCAAATAAAATGGCGCAGCGTTTAGAGAAGGCAGTAAGTCAGATTCAAGGCGTGAGAATTGCACGAAAAGTCGAAGCGAACTCGGTCTTTGCCCTTCTTCCCGCTGACGCATGTGAACGACTTCAAAAGAGATTCCGATTTTACGTCTGGAATCAGGTCACAGGCGAAGTTCGATGGATGTGTTCATGGGATACGACGGAAGAGGATGTAGATCTCTTCGCGCAGGCTATCCGTGAAGAGATGAGCAAATAACTGAAGTCAAGGTGGTTAGTGTTTTAAAGTAAAACGCTGCATCCATTTCGGCGCCCACCAGTTACGCTCACCAAATAATCGCATAAGCGCTGGAACTAAGAGAGCGCGGACTAGCGTTGCATCAAGTAAGACTGCAAGGGCTACGCCAAAGCCAAGCATCTTGATTGAAGTCACGCCACTGATCATAAAAGTCGCAAAGACCACGGCTAGAAGTAAGGCCGCGGCCGTGATGATTCTGGCCGATCGCTGTAGGCCAACGGCTACGGATTCAACATTAGATTTTCCTGAAAGATGCTCTTCGCGGATGCGAGAGAGAAGGAATAGTTCGTAGTCCATTGAAAGACCGAAGACTACGACGGCAACTAAAATGACTGAGCCCGTATCAAGGGTTCCAGTCACTGTGAAATCGCCCACCAACCACTTCAGATGGCCGTCAATAAATATCCAGGAGATCGCGCCAAGGGTTGCGCAGAGGGAGAGTCCGTTAAGAAGCACGGCTTTAAGTGGCAAAATTATTGAACCAGTAAATACAAAGATTAAAATTAAAACGGTGAGTGCAATCCAACCTAATGCAAAGGGAAGCTTGCTCGCGATGCCATCTTGGGAGTCGGTAAAGTCTGCGGCAGCTCCGCCGATTAAAGTTCCGGTAGGAGAATTTAACGCACGGATATCGTGAATAACTTGCTCAGACGAAGTGCTTCGGGATGCAACAGAAGAGATAACCTGAACACGAATATCTTTTCCATATGTTTCAAATGCACCAACGCGTACGATTCCAGGTACTTCTTTTACCTGCGCCAGATAGCTTGATATTTCGGATTCGCGTCCCACGCCATTTGGAACGACAACTTCAATTGGGCTACCCAGCAAGCCATCAAAGCGGCTCTCAATTACTTGTGATGAGAGTGCTGCTCGATCGGTAGCTGGCAATACCCGTGAATCAATCTGTGCGAAGGCTATATTTGCAATCGGTAAGGCCATGATTCCAAGAATTACTAGTGATGCAATAACTACTGGAATTGGTCTGCGCATAACCGTTCGTGCAGTCTGCGCCCAACGGCCATCTTCCTTCGGAGTAATTGCGCTTTTTCGAACGACACCCTTGTCCACTTTTTCACCCAAGATAGCTAGAAGGGCGGGAAGTGCGATGACTGCGCCAAGAACCGCCAGTGAGATGACTGAAATTCCCGCATAGCCAAAGGATTTAAGGAAATTGAGCGGAAAGAACAACAGAGATGCCATGGTTACAAAGACAGTTAAGCCTGAATAAAAGACCGTCTTACCAGCGGTGGCCACAGTTTTTATTACCGACTCATCAACGCTCTTACCGTGGTGAAGCTCTTCACGGAAGCGGTTAACCATCAGCAGGGCGTAATCAATACCTAATCCGAGCCCTAGGCCAGTAATGAGATTCAGTGCAAAAACGCTCACATTGGTGAACTGGGTCAGGAGATAGATCAAAAAGAATGAGCCCAA
>CANIBB010000118.1:0-3712 GCA_947465575.1 Actinomycetota bacterium
CTTGCTTTATGGAAGAAAGGTTGGAGATTCACTCTCCGAAGCACTCTCAATGTCGCATTTGTTTCTTATCTGACCAATGAGATGCCGAAGGTATTTGTACTTCAAATTCAAAATATATTCGTTGCAACAATTATTGCAAATGTATTACTAGGTGTTGGAATGATTGTTATTTTTCGTCATTTCTCATCATTAGGGGGATTTAACGTCATCGCATTACTTGCACAAGAACGGCTAAACATAAAGGCGGGTTATGTGCAGTTAGCCCTTGATGCCGTTGTATTACTCATTGGACTAACTTCTTTCAGTCCTCAGATAGTACTTATCTCACTCGTAGGAGATGGCATTCTCAATATATGCCTGGCCATCAATCATCGAAGTGATCGATATGTAGGGTACTCGTCCTAAAATTTGGAATCGGATTCCGGCATGCGGATAGCCACGTATAGCCTCATTTACAAGAAAGACGCGGATGATCCCTTTTAATTACTTTAAATCAGTAAACTTTCCAGATGCAGATTCAAGCATATTTTGAAAACTGGGCACTAGCTCCCGGAGACAAAGCCCAGATGGCGATTTCATCAAAACTTGGTCGCCTTGATGTAAAATTCCAAAGGCTCCTTTCATCTTCCGGGGATCCAGAACACCCTTCAGATACGAGACAAGACTTAAAGCATGTTCTTGACACTTCTCTCGATGTTGTTGAACAAAAAACGTCCATAGGATCATATGGGTATCTCCCTTTTCCATTGCCGTCAGCGGAGGAATTTACTTTTCACTGTCGATTCATGCCAACAAATTCAAAACTTTCGACACCTCAGGTTATTTGTTCCATGGGGGATAGTGAAGATGATTCGTTAGTACTTCAGATTGTCGGTGGAGTATTGCAACTTAAAGGAAGTAAGGGGTTGCTTCAAGTAACTCAAAACCTACTCGATAGAGAGTGGTATTCAGTTGTAATTGGGATTCGGCAAGATGATGCAGTTCTCGATGTGAGCCAAACGAGCTCTATTCAGAAAATCTTCGGTACTCAACGTACATCGGGATTAGTCGGTAAACCAATGGGTTCGGGAATTTGGCTTGCGACTTCCTCCATATTAAAGAATGGGTCACCTAGCGAAAGCTTTAACGGGAAAATCGAAAATCCAAAGTTCATCCTTGGATCTCAGAATCCAGAAACTGTGGAATTGATTCATAAGGGTGCGCACTCCAGTTTAAATGTATTGGTTGAATGGGATTTTTCGAAGTCCCTGAGAAGTACCGACCTAATTTGTGAGAATAATTCCAAATACACCGGTAAATTGATCAATGGAGCCGAAAGAGGAGTAACGGGTCATAATTGGAGCGGCATTCACGATTCATTCCTGATGGCACCGGAGGAATACGGCGCCGTTTATTTTCATGACGATGAAATGCTGGATTCGAATTGGGACTATAACTTAACTTTTGATTTGCCCTCTGATTTAGAGAGCGGTGTTTATTGTGTGACTTTATCTAATAGTGAGATTTCAAGCAGTTTTCCACTATTTGTCCGAAGCCTTAAGAAATCGCGAGCAGAAGCCCTCTTGCTCTTTCCAACCTACACGTACATCACCTACGCAAATGGATTACCTGCACTCTTTGATGTCAGCCTTTTGACGGATCGTAAAATTGTCTTTACCGAGGATGAGCGGTTCTTGCTTGAGCACGTTGAATTAGGAAGATCTTGTTATGACGCACATTCAGATGGAAGCCCTGTGCGGTATTCGTCGAATCATCGTCCTATTTTCAATGTCATGCCATCGGCGACAAACTCTCTTCTGGGATCTTTTCGCCACTTTGCCGCTGATCTATATTTACTGGATTGGTTGGCAAGATCTGGGATCGCCTTCGATATTGCAACAGATGAAGATTTACATCGCGAAGGGATTGAGCTGCTTGAAAGCTATAAGACAGTAATTACCGGAAGTCATCCAGAATACGTAACACGCCAGGAAATTGTCGCAATAGAGAGTTACCTGTCCAATGGTGGTCGGTTCATGTATTTGGGGGGCAATGGTTTTTATTGGGTGACGTCAACGGATGAACAGCGGCCTTGGATTGTTGAAGTACGCCGAGATAACAGTGGAACTCGAACGTGGGATAGTCCGGTGGGGGAAAGGAGCCATGTTTTTGATAATGAAATTGGTGGGCTTTGGAGGTTCAGAGGAAAGTCACCTCACCGAACTATGGGCATCGGTTTTGGCGCCGAAGGATTCTCGACCGCCCGACCTTATACACGCCAGGATGCAAGTTATTCAGGGCCAGGTAGTAAATGGTTTGAAGGGATTAGTTCGACTCAATTAGGAGAACATGGATATGTTCTTGGTGGTGCCGCCGGCGATGAGATAGATAGTTGGGATCCGAATCTTGGTTCACCTATGGAAGTTCACATTCTCGCTTCAGCTACAGGATTTCCAAATGCTTACCAAATCGCAACCGAGGACTCACCTGTAATTCTTCCCGACCAGGGTGGACCATTTAGGCCTGACCGAGTCAGGGCTGACATGGTTTACTTCACGATTGAAGGCGGCGGTGCAGTGTTCTCGGTGGGATCAATCTGTTACGCGGGAGGCTTGGCGTGGAACAATTTTGATAACGATCTGAGTACGATCACTACGCGAGTCTTGAAAAGTTTTTGTTCCACCCTTCCAGAGTAAGAGACAGCTGGAGAAGCATTTTTTTATACTTGTGACCCGATTGGAATCCATCGCGGGCCGCCACTTATTGCCTCAGATTCATCGGCTAGAACCGGCACTGTAAATCGCCATCCAAATTGATCTGTACTTCGAGTGTTGAGTTTATTTGCGAAGATCATCTCGGCCAGCGGGTCGACACTCGCACCCGGTGCTGAAAACTCGATTGAGTGCGTTTCTGCATCAATGATTGAAGCTATTTGTGAGTGCCATGCATCATAGACATGCCAGGAGATGGGCACCTTCGACTCTGTGAGGTAATCATTCATGTGGATCAGGCGAGATAGCCCGCCTTGGCATGTTGTATCAATACGCACGATGTCAACCGCTTCGGTGTCGATAAGAACTTGCGGATGATAAAGGTGGGTCTCTTCATCGCCACTTGCGAGTGGAACCGATAAGAGAGATCGAAGTTGGCGAAGCTCTGTAAGGCTTCCCTGTACAAATGGATCCTCCACCCATGCCAAATCCAAACCGTGAACAATTTTCATCGCATCGGATGGAGTTCTACACGACCAGGCAAGGTCTGTGGCAACAGGACAAAGTTTTGTATCAAGGGCTGCGATTATGCGTTCGCGAGTGAGCTCAGGCGTTGCACCTACTGGAAGTTTTACTCCTACTGCTCCTGCATCAACTGCGGCTTGAACTTCCCATGCGATTTCTTCCGGTCCACGCGAAGGTGGATAACCGATTACTGCCCAAGTCGGAAAATTCTTTTGCGTTTTACCAAATCGCGCTACAACAGTGCTTTCTTGGCTACGGGCAACTGCGTCATGAGCTGCAAGATCGACAAGTGAGAAAGCTTTGAGTGCGGCGCCTGCCGAAAGCGAAGTGCTGGCCTGTCTGAGCAAAATATCCCAAGCAGTGAGGGGGTCGCCAGAAAAGATTTCTATGTATGGCTTTGCGATTAAATTATTTACGGCTTCAGTTACCGGTGAACCACGATCTAATGAAAAAGAAGTCCCAATAGTCCCATCCTCTAGCTCTGCAGTCACCACGCA
>CANIBB010000119.1:0-3706 GCA_947465575.1 Actinomycetota bacterium
GATACAAAAACTCTAGATGTGCATATTAAGAGGCTTCGATCAAAGATCGAAGTTGATTCGGCTAACCCCACCTTGATTCAAACTATTCGTGGGCTAGGTTACAAGTTAGAGAGTTAAGTCTGAGCGCCAGCACTCCCTGAGCCTCATTTGAGTGGTTTTCATCTGCTCCAAATCTTTTTTTAATCTTATGATAAAAACATGACTTCTCTAGAAAATATCCGAGATATGGTGACCGATCCGAAATATACCTATCGGCAACGAGTGGCGGGTCTTGCTAATTTAGCTGAAAATCTTCTAGACCCTCCGGCAGTTAGAAAGCAATGCAGCGATGCACTCTCTAATCGAATCATCTGCGATATGTATGAGGGCAATGCGCCATATCGACCACGCTACTTATTACCAGACTATAAGAAGGTTTTAGTCAATGGTTCTGCATTTCTAGAGCTTCCACCTGCCAGAGATCTAGATGATGCTCTGGCATTTCTTCTGATTATGTACTCAGCAACCCCATCAATCACTGGATATCCAGTCTACTTTGGTGATTTAGACACATTGCTGCTTCCCTATATCGAAGGTGTAATCGATGAGGACCTATATGCGAAGTTAAAGCGTTTCTGGATCAGTTTGGATCGAATGTTTCCTGATGCATTTGCCCATACAAACTTAAGTCCTGTCTATAACCGAGTCTCAAAGATGATCTTTAAGTTAGAGCGTGAATTACTGCAAGTTGTTCCAAATATCTCACTCAAAGTTGATCCCGTTCTCACAAGTGATGAATACATATTGGATGCGGTAAAGACAGTCTTTGCCTGCGGTAAGCCTCATTTTATTAATGACGTGATGATGCAATCCGATTTGGGCCCTGACTATGCAGCAGTCAGTTGCTATAACTCGCTCAAGATTGGTGGAGGTTCGCATACTCTGGTCCGTATCAACTTAAAGGCAACCGTTGAGGCGGCAGACGGCGATATTGAAGTTTTCTTTGAATCCACGCTCCCTTATTACTTAGATTTAACGGCAGAGCTTATGGAATCTCGTATTCTCTATTTAGTTGAAGAGTCGCATTTCTTTGAATCCAGTTGGTTAGTTAATGAGGGTCTGTTAGATATAGATAAGTTCTCAGCGATGTTTGGATTGTTTGGCCTTGCAGAGGCAGTGAATATATTGATGGCCCGTGAAGGCATTGATGGCACGTATGGACACAGTCCAGCCGCCGATGATTTGGGCTATCGCATTACATCTTTTATTGCCGCATGGGTTGCCGAACGAAAAATGCCATATTGCAAAGGAAATAATGGACACGCCTTCTTGCATTCACAATCAGGCATCGATTTGGACATTGGAGTTACAGCTGGGACCCGTATCCCGATTGGCACAGAGCCTCCACTTATCGCACACTTAAAGACGGTAGCCCGCCACCATCATCTCTTCAATTCAGGTATTAGTGACGTTCTCTCCTTCGATGACACTGCAGTACAGAACCCACAGGCAGTTGTCGATGTAATTCGAGGGGCATTTAAGAGTGGAATGCGTGATTTTACTTTTAACTTAGATAGCAACGACTTTATTCGGATTACTGGTTATTTAGTTCGCAAATCCGATCTTGCTAAGTTGCCAAGTGCGCGCCATAGCAGTACTTATCTGGGTGCGGGCTCGGTTGCTGATTCGCATGTCGATCAACGTTCGGTGAAGAGGGTGACGAGTGCTGAAAGCTCACCAAGCGCAGGTAGCTAGCCTCATACCTTTTTCCTGGGTCGATGGCCCTGGAAATCGCTTTGTTATATTTTTACAGGGTTGTAACTTCAACTGTTTGGCCTGCCACAATCCACAGACGATTCCGCTTAATACTCCGCGCGCCAGTGAAATGAGTGTTCCTGAAGTTTTAGAGGAGATTCGTGCATCAATGCCCTATATCTCAGGTATCACGGTTTCAGGTGGCGAGGCGACCGTGCAACATGAGTTTGTGGTTGATCTCTTTAAAGAGTTGAAAAATCGTCCCGAGTTTTCAACTCTTACAACATTTATCGATAGTAATGGCAATGCACCGAAAGCGGTCTGGGATTTACTTGCCCCCTATACCGATGGTGTCATGCTTGATTTAAAGGCTTTAGATGATGCCAGTCATATTGCCTTGACCGGAAGCTCTAATGTCGTTGTCTTGGAGTCAATAAAATACCTTGATTCACTCAACAAACTATTTGAAGTGCGTTTGCTTCTTGTACCGGGCCATAATGATTCAGATGATGAGTTGATAAAGACTGCCGTATGGCTCAAAGGCGTCAATCCCGATATGAAAATCAAGATCAACGCCTTTAAAACCCATGGGGTACGAGCTACCGCTCGCGAGTGGCCAGAAGTTAGTGATGCAGATTTACTCCGCTATCACTCACGCCTGGATTAACTCCAAATATTATCTCCGCGAATCGCCACATCGGATCCACCGTCGATATAAATAGTCTGTCCAGTCGTATGCGTATTTTCCAGACTGGTCAACCAGATCAAGAGATATGCGACCTGGTGTGGCTTTAAGTAGTAGTTCAACGGCATCGGCACCATTGCATCGAGTGCAGCTCGTGCTTCGGCCGATGCGATCATGTCGGCAACCATTGGAGTCTCTACGATTCCTGGACCAACGGCATTAAGTGGAATGCCCGCACCCGCCCATTCTGGTTTTATCGATTCACGACGAACCCAGCGACTCAATGCCCGCTTGGACGATCCATAAATCAAGGAGGCCTCAGCATCGCCCTTATCAACTAAGCCTTGCGCAATCGCAACTGCTTTGTTTTCATCAAGTGCCAACATTGCTTCAACTAACTCTGGTGAGTTAGGCATTAACGATGCCATTGACGATGTAATAGCCACTCTAGGTGCCGAACTATTAGTTAACGCGGGTAGAAGCTCAGTTAAAAATTCAGTTACTCCGAAAAAGTTAACAGAGACGGTTTTTGCAATGGGATGCGCCAATCCTGCACAAGCGATTACGGCGTCGATTGTTCCGCCACAGAGCTCAATAGATTTTGCCGCTGCATCTAGTCGGCCCTCTTTAGTACTTAAATCTGCATTCACATCGGCGCCATGAATATCTACGCCAAAAACTATTGCGCCTCGCTCTCTTAACAATGCAACAGTTGATGCACCAATTCCTGAAGCTGAACCGGTCACAATATATTTTCTGGTCATTTCAAACCTCCTTTAACATGTGCACTCTTTCTGCACAGTTAAATTCTCCTCTTAACTTATAAAAGCGCCAGAGAAAAAGCTGGAGATTTCAAGCACAGAGCACTTGTTTAAAGTGAGGCGAATCCCTCTTCTAACACATTGAGTGCATCTTTGAGCAGCTCATCGGTAATTACCAGTGGAGGTAAGAAGCGGATCACGTTTGAATAAGTGCCAGCAGTCAAGACTAAAACGCCTTTGCTCTGGCAGTACTTAACAACGGCATTCATCGCTGCAGTATTTGGATTCTTTGTTCCGGCCTCTACTAATTCAATTGCCTGCATCGCACCACGCCCGCGAACTTCACCGATGATTGGATACTTCTTCTGTAGAGCACGTAATGAATCTCCCAAAATTGTTCCGATGTGCTGCGCGCGCGAAACAAGGTTTTCGGCCTCCATCGTTTCAAAGGCGCCAAGGGCTGCAGCACATGCCAGTGGATTTCCACCAAAAGTTCCACCGAGTCCTGAAGCATGGACTGAGTCCA
>CANIBB010000120.1:0-3678 GCA_947465575.1 Actinomycetota bacterium
CAGGCCGCGGCTATGGCAGTTCGACTTAGCGTAGGCAGAAGCTAAAGGCTCGCCCGCCACATTGTTCGAGTACCCACATCACCATTTTTAAGAATCTCAAACTCACCGCCTCTGGCCACTGCCCGGCGCTCAAGATTTAAGAGTCCACTTTTTCGCTCTCCTGCAACATAACCTTTTCCATTATCAACAACTCGGATTTCGCAATAGGTTTGATTGGCTAGTACCACCAGATCAATCTTGGTTGCTTCTGCATGTCGGATTGCATTTGTTATGAGCTCGCGGATGACCGGAATTACTTGGCTTGCAAGCTCCTCACCAATCATGGTGTCAACAGGACCTTGAAAAGAGTTTGAGATTTGAAATCCAGCAACAGCGCTTAGAGAGGCAATTTCGCTCAGAATCATAGTTCGTACGTCTTCAATGGGGTGTTCATCTTGCAGGGCAAAGATAGTTGTTCTAATTTGCTGGACAGTTGAATCAAGGTTATCCAACGTGCTCTTAATCTTTTCCAAGGATGTCGTTGAAAGTGAGGGATCCGACTCGACTGACTGGAGTGAAATCCCTGAGGCAAATAGCCTTTGTATAACTAAGTCATGCAAATCTCGAGCAATTCGCTCACGCTCGGCTAAAACACTGACCTGACTCTGTGCAATATGCCCACGGTAACTATCGATGGCAACTCCGGCAGCCGAAGCTAAAACAACAACGAGCTTCTCGTCCTCCTCAGTAAAATCTTTTCCATTGCGCTTTTGAGTCAAATAGATACTTCCATAGAGTTCGTTACGAATCCGAATTGGCACACCTAAAAATCCCGACATTGATGGATGGCCTTTTGGAAACCCAACCGATGATGGATGATCTTTAATTACTGAAACTCTCAGTGGTTCAGGGAATTTCAGTAAGTGTCCAAGCAAACCTTTACCTTCAGGGAAGGTGTCGATCTCATCGGCAGTCTCATCACTCATGCCCACATAAGTAAAATCTTCAAGAGTGCCATCCGAAGTGATAGATCCAAGAGCTCCATACGTGCAGTCAGTAATAAGAACCGCATTTTGTATTAGTCGCTTCAGTGATGTCTTTAAGTCCTCACCTTTTGCAACATCCATAACGGCATCAGAGAGCGCGCTAAGCCGGGTGACATCCATGGCAAGAGTCTGCCTAATATCACCCGGAATAACGAGTTAGCCTTTAGCTCTTAGCGACCGCGCCTTTGCGAGCGTAGAACCACCATGCAATGGCCGTTCCAACTACTGCAAAGAGAGCAACGCCCTGGAAGAAGCCGGCAGGTGCCATGAGAGAGAGCAGAACACCGAAGATGAAAGGTCCAAAGGCGGCGATCGCCCCGGTCCATCCAATGACACTTCCAGCCTGTCTTGGAGCAAAGATCATCGGCATCTGCTTAAACGTACTTGCATTGCCTACGCCGGCGAAGAAGAAGATTGCCATCATGCCCCAGAAGAATTTCATGAAGTCATCACTGCTCGCAGGTGCAAGTTGGCCTGATGTATAAATCGCTGATGCTGCGATTCCAATTCCTGAGAAGAATGTAAGGATTCCGCCACCTAAACGATCGGCGATTGGTCCGCTAATTACGCGTGCTGCAGAGCCGACCAGCGGTCCAAAGAATGCAAACTTCACCGGATCTGGAGCATTAGCGAACTCGCCGAAAAGGTTTTTAATAAGTAGGCCGAACTGAGCAGAAAACCCGGAGAAAGTTCCGAAAGTCATGAAATAAAGCACAGTCATCAACCACGTGTGCTGATTATTGAAGATATCTAATTGATCTTTGACTCCACGTGAAGTGACAGGCACAGATTTCAAAAACTTCCATGAGAGGAGCACCGAGACAATGACAAATGGGACCCAGACTAGACCGGCATTTTGATACCAGACCGATTTATCAATTCCTTTTGCCGGATCAATAAATCGTTGTGGCGCACCTAAGGTTGCACCAAACATCGCCGATCCAACGATGATTGGAGTAAAGAATTGAATGATACTCACGCCAAAGTTGCCAACACCTGCTTGAATGCCAAGTGCTAAACCCTGTTTTGATTTGGGGAAGAAGTATGAGGTACTCGGCATGAATCCTGAAAATACCCCGCCACCAATTCCAGAGAAGAAGGCCAGAATAAGAAGCGCAAAGTAAGGTGTTGACGGTGAACGCACTGCAAATGACCATCCAATAAGTGGAAGCAATAAGAGTGAAGTTGAGTAGGTAACTAATTTGCGCGTTCCTAAAATTGGAGGAAGGAACATCCAGATTAAGCGAAGTCCACCACCAGCAAGTCCTGGCATTGCAGCTAGCCAGTAGAGCTCCTTCTTGCTTAGATCAAAGCCTAAGTTATTGAGCTTGGGTGCTAGGGCTGAAACGAGGAACCAACTCATAAAGCCCAAAGTGAGTGCGTATGTTGTTACCCAGAGTGTCTTCCAAGCAATCTTAGACTCCCACTTTCCTTCAACATTTGGATCCCAGGACTCCAGCCACTCGGAGGATTTAATTGCTTTAGCAGACATTTTAAGCTCCATTCATTTGAGAGTTGTTGTAATCAATCTGGTTTTTAAGTGTCGGGCTTGCCTTGTGCAGCATTTTTACTATTACTACATGCATCCAAACTGTCGCGACGAGAGTTAATACGAAGAGAACGACGAAGGTCGACTGAGGCAGGCCAGTCCACTCGCGCACGGCGACAAATAATGGAGGCAATAAGAAGCCACCTAAGGCACCAAGAGTGCCAACTAGTCCACCTACTGCACCGACATCGCTGGGGAAGTACTCAGGAATGTGCTTAAAGACTGCCGCCTTGCCAATACCCATAGAACATCCGACAATAAAAAGTAGAGCGGTAAATGGCACGACTCCCAAGCTATATGGCAGAACTTCTCTTGGTCCATCCGGTGTATTTAAAACAATGTAACCAAATGGTGCGGCTAAGAAAAGCAGCGCTGTTAACATGGAAAGAAAAGTTCCATACATTAGGCGACGCGCTCCCATTTTGTCAGAGATATAACCACCAAGTGGGCGAAGAAGTGAGGCTGGGAAAATAAAGAGCGCAGTCAAGAGCGCGGCATTCTGCAGCTCTAATCCATAGACAGAGACGTAATATTTAGGCATCCAAGAGGCCAGGGCGACATATGCTCCAAATACAATCACGTAGTAGAAAGAAAATCTCCACACCTGCACGAAGCGCAATGGCGCAAACATCTGACGTAGAGGCCGTGATGTTTGCAGATTTTCAGTATCTGCAGGTGTGAAAAATTGAATTGCTAAAGCGGTAAGGACTAATAGCACCGCATACAGGGCGGGCACAAAACGCCAACCACCAGGAATGATTCCGCCAAGGTAAGAACCACCGACGGTGCCGGCAATAACTGCCGGACCAATAAATTTTGTCGCCGATGCGCCTACGTTTCCTGCACCAAAAACTCCCAAGGCAAAGCCCTGTCGATTGCGCTCAAACCAGTGCGAGTTCCAGGCAATGCCAACGCTGAAGAGGTTTCCAGCAAAACCAACGAAGAAGGCTAAGACGAGTAGCCAGGTGTATGTCAGCTCAATGTGTGCCAATAAATAAGCTGGAATTGAAGTAACTAGCAGCATTACAACAGTTACTTTCTTGCCACCGATGCGATCGGCGAGAACTCCTAAAAAAAGACGCCAAATGGAGCCGTTGAGAATGG
>CANIBB010000121.1:0-3672 GCA_947465575.1 Actinomycetota bacterium
CTCCTCTTGACCCTTTTGGCCGCGTGAGCGCTTTGGAATATCGCCCGTATGAAGGATGAATTCAGGTTGAGCACCAGTATTTATGCAATCTTTAGTGACCAAAACCTTTGCAATGTCGCTGCGGCTTGGTACGTCATACATCACAGATAGCAGGACGGACTCCATAATTGCTCGCAGTCCACGGGCACCAGTGCCACGGAGTAATGCCAAATCTGCGATCGCATCGAGTGCTTCCACGGAAAATTCGAGTTCGACATTATCTAAATCAAAGAGTCTTTGGTACTGCTTCACAAGAGCGTTCTTTGGCTCAGTCAAGATTTGCATCAAGGCGGCCTTGTCTAAGTTCTCGACGCTCGTTAGAACGGGAAGACGACCAATGAATTCTGGGATCATTCCAAACTTTAATAAATCCTCAGGCATGACATCGGCAAAGATATCTCTGCGATTCTTAGTTGCGGCATCTTGCAAAGTTGCATTAAATCCAACGCCTGCTTTTCCACTGCGTGATTCGATAATCTTTTCAAGTCCAGAGAAGGCTCCTCCGACAATGAACAAGACATTCGTTGTATCGATCTGAATGAACTCTTGGTGCGGATGCTTGCGGCCGCCTTGAGGTGGAACGGATGCCACGGTTCCTTCGAGAATCTTCAACAATGCCTGCTGAACGCCTTCACCCGATACATCGCGAGTGATAGATGGATTTTCAGATTTACGTGCAACCTTATCGATTTCATCGATATAAATAATTCCGGTCTCGGCTTTTTTAACATCGTAATCGGCGGCCTGCAAAAGCTTGAGCAATATGTTTTCTACATCTTCGCCGACATATCCAGCTTCAGTCAGCGCAGTTGCATCGGCGATAGCAAATGGCACATTGAGCATGCGCGCTAAAGTCTGGGCCATAAGCGTCTTGCCACATCCCGTAGGACCAAGTAATAAAATATTAGATTTAGCTAATTCGATTGAATCTTCACGGTGCCCACCCTGAACGCGCTTGTAGTGGTTGTACACGGCAACTGATAAAGATTTCTTAGCGCGATCTTGACCGATTACATATTGATCAAGGAATTCAAAGATCTCTTGGGGCTTTGGAAGTTCGGCTAATCCGAGCGAGTTTGCCTCTGAGAGCTCTTCAACAATAATCTCATTACAGAGCTCGATACATTCATCGCAGATATAGACGCCAGGACCGGCAATAAGCTTCTTAACCTGCTTCTGAGTTTTACCGCAGAAAGAACATTTGAGCAGGTCGCTAGTTTCGCCGATTCTTGTCATGGGCAAAGTTTAGATTCACAAGGCTTTTTTTGCCTGGGTATTTAAGCCTGTAACTGTTCGCCGTAAGAATAATTACGCTTGTTTTTCTGGCATCCTCATATCTTTGACACCTGGAACACGTAATACCAATAAACAGACGATGACATGAAAAATCGATGCTCCGATGAGTAACTCTTTTTCGCCAAATACGCTTACTGCTGGTCCAACCAAGACCATTCCAAGTGGCATTAAACCTACAGAACCCATGTGATCAATACTGAAAACACGACCCTGCAATTCGCGAGGTACTTCTCGTTGGATGGCCGATGCCCAAAATGCCTCCCAAGGGCCAACGGAAAAACCACCAAGCAGATATGCAATGACTATAAATGTCTCTGAAATTGGAAAGGCTAGTGCGAGCGTCGTGATAACCAACAGCATCCATACCAGGACAGAAAACTGACCCTGATGCTTAATCTTAAGTTTGACGCAAGCGATTGCAGAGATAATTCCACCAACTGAAAAAGCTGCGGCCGATAATGCAAACGTCGTGTTGGTCCCAAACTCTCGCCTTGTAATGATAGGTAAAAGTACACTTTCTGCAGCAATAATTACCATTAACTGCACGGAAGCCATTGCAATCATGGCACCAATCCATGGGATGTCTCGGACAGTGCGCAGACCTTCGCGCATCTCCACCATGAAAGGCTCCTGTGGCTTTCTACCGGTATTCATATCCTCTTTAATTTGATTAAGAAAGATTGTTCCGAGCGCGAAAGCGATTGCAGTAAAGAGGAAAGTTAGACGGCCCCCAACTAAAAATACTGAGACTCCCCCGATACCTGGACCGATAATTGATGCAGATTTAACAACGATTCCCCGTGCAACATTTCCTGCTGGTAATTTTTCATCGGGTAAAAGTGAGGGCATGATCGCACCAGCTGCGGCGGCGCCAAAGGCATCACCAACACCCATCAAGAAGACGGCTAGCGCCAAAAGATAATGTGGAAGTTGTGGCGATGAAATAAAGACCATTGCAAATACAATTCCCGCGCGTGATAAGTCGGCAACAACCATTACTTGTTTGCGTGGTAGGCGGTCTGACCAGACTCCGGCAAAGGGTGCAAAGAGAACGCCCGATACGATACGGGCTGCGAGAATCACTCCGAGGGAGGTCGCAGTACCACCAGCATCTAAAACTGTTACTGCAAGTGCAATCGGAAATGCTGAAGCGCCAAGGACAAAGATGGTCGTAGAAATCCAAAAGAGACGGTATCCCTTATATGACCAAAGGGAGCCCGCCTCAAATAGTTTCATGCCTAAATATTACTTGACTGGCTTGGCCTTACGTGAGGCCAATACTTGATCGATGATCCCGTATTCAACTGCTTCTGCAGCAGTCAAAATCTTGTCTCGCTCGATATCTTTTTCAATCTCTGCAGCAGATTTAACAACGTGACGAGCAAGAAGCTCCTCTTGAAGTCGTGCAATTCGTGCAATCTCTTTAGCTTGAATCTCAACATCAGATGCCTGTCCGCCACCTTCGGATGAAGGTTGGTGAATCAAGATACGTGAGTGCTCAAGTGCATAACGTTTACCCTTTGCACCTCCTGCAAGGATGACGGCTGCCGCAGAGGCGGCCTGACCCAAGCAGATTGTGCTGATATCTGGGCGAACAAACTGCATGGTGTCATAAATTGCAGTCAGTGCAGTAAATGAGCCACCAGGTGAGTTGATGTAAATCATGATGTCGCGATCTGGATCCATTGATTCCAGAGTTAGCAGCTGAGCCATAACATCGTTTGCAACGGTGTCATCGATTGGCTGGCCCATAAAGATAATGCGCTCTTCGAATAACTTTGTGTAAGGATCAAGGCGCTTAAATCCATAAGCAGTCTTTTCCTCGATTGTTGGAAGAACGTAGCGAGCGCTGAAATCCTGAATGTGCTTCATTAAGCTTTTCCTCCTGATACTTGGCCATCCGATGTTGCAATGTGATCGATGAAGCCGTAGGCCTTGGCATCTTCGGCGTTAAACCAGTTATCGCGATCTGAATCGATCAGAATCTTTTCAAGTGTTTGGCCAGTGTGCTTGGCATTTATTTCAGCCATTGTGCGCTTAGTAATCGCCATTTGTTCGGCCTGGATACGAATATCTGTCGCAGTGCCGCCAATGCCACCGAGTGGCTGGTGCATCAAGATGCGTGCATTGGGAGTTGCATATCGTTTTCCTGGTGCACCTGCAGTAAGTAGGAACTGTCCCATCGATGCAGCAATTCCCATTCCAACAGTTGCAATATCGTTCTTGACGTACTGCATCGTGTCGTAGATGGCCATACCGGCAGTAACTGATCCGCCGGGTGAGTTAACGTACAAGAAAATATCCTTATTTGAATCTTCAGCCGCTAGAAGCAGAATC
>CANIBB010000122.1:0-3649 GCA_947465575.1 Actinomycetota bacterium
CACTGGGAGCAGTTGATTCCTTACATGAATCCAAACGTTCTAGATCTCGAGTGGGATGGCGCTATGCAGCTCCTTCTACAGAAGAAGGCTGGATCAATGCTTATGGGCTCATGGTTCGGCGGAAACTTCAAGGAGCAATCTGAGGCAGATTATGCTGATCTTTCAATCATTCCATTCCCAGAAATCAATCCAGAGCACGGTCGCGACACTGTCGATGCACCTATCGATGGTTTCTGCGTGGCCGCAAATGGTACAAATAATGCTGGTGGAGCTGACTTCTTGAAGTTTGCTGGAGACATGGAAGGCGTTCAAGCAATGCTTGATGCCAAGGATGCCGATGGTAAATCCATTCCAATGACCTCAGCCAACAAGGGTCAAGACACATCAACGTATGATGCTTTCCAGAAAGAGCAGTTAGCTGTTATGGATGAGGCTAAGTACATCACTCAGTTCCTTGACCGCGATACACGCCCTGACTTTGCTGGCCCAGTAGTTGGTCCTGCAATCCAGTCATGGTTTAAGAATCCTAAGGATGTTAACAAGATTGTTGATAGCCTCCAAGCACAATGGGATGCACTACCTCCACTTGCTTAGTTATTAATTCAAATTCAAATCGAAAAATAACTAACTAGGAGATAGGTTTAAAGGATGAACTCGACGGCGATGGATAATGTAAAACCCCATCGCCGTCGAGCTTTTTCTAGGGCCGATCGGACAACGCTCACCGCCTTCGTAGGTATTCCACTTTTCTTTCACTTATTGCTTGTCTGGGTTCCAGCATTTCTAACGATTGTTCTCTCCTTTACTTACTGGTCTGGAATCTCAATATCTCGAATAAAATGGGCAGGTTTTGCCAATTACAAAAACATTTTCGTTGATACCCCAGCATTTTGGGAAGCGATTCAAAACAATATTATTTGGTTGGCTTGGTTCGCCGGTATTGCTACTCCAATTGGAATCCTTTTGGCCTATCAAATTGATCGTCAGATTCGTGGTCACAAGTTTTATGAGACCGCTTATTACTTACCGGTGGTGCTCTCCTTAGCAGTCACTGGAATCATCTGGAACTTTCTTCTGCGCCCAGATGGCTTCGTCAATGGTCTTTTTGGGCGCGATATTGATAATGCAATCTCGTTTTTTGGCAATTACGACATTAATATTTACGTGATTTTGACAATTGCATCATGGCGACATATTGGCTACATCATGCTGTTGTATTTAGCTGGGCTCAAATCAGTCGATATGGCGCTTCGAGAGGCCGCATCTCTAGATGGAGCAACCGAGTGGCAGACTTTTAAGAAGGTAATTTTCCCAGCGATGAAGCCGGTCAATGTGATCGTTATTGTCATCACGATTATCGAGTCCTTACGTGCATTCGACATTGTGTACATCATTTATGGCTCATCCGCGGGTTTCCCAATTTTAGGAACTTTGGTTTTCCAAAATATCGCCGGCGAGGGTGCTTCAATGAAGGGTGCTGCATACGCAGTTATTCTCTTTGCGCTCTCTATCGGACCAATTATCGCGTACCTGCGAACGACCTTTAAGAGTGATGTCCAATGAGCATTGACGTAGAGCTTCAAACCGCGGCTATTAAGTATAAGAATAAGCAAAAAGTAAAAGATCGTTTCATCTCTGCCTTTATCGGTATTTTTGCCATTGTATGGATCTTTCCTATCATTTGGACGGTCTGGTCCTCCCTTCGCCCGTATAAAGAGGTTCGAGCAAACGGTCTATTTTCAGTTCCAAAAGTATTAAATTTGTCGAACTATGCCGATGCTATCTCGCGAATGGATTTGCCACTTTATTTCTGGAACACATTTATCATCACAGTCCCGGCAGTCTTCTTAACTTTATTCTTTGGCTCACTTATCGCTTTCGTTGTAAGTCGCTATTCATTCAAATGGAACGTATCGCTTCTGCTCCTATTTACTGCCGGTAATTTATTGCCAGCACAGCTTGTCTTCATTCCGGTATTTAAGATGTACATAACATTAGGTAAGGCTGTCGGCATTCCAAGACTTCTTTACGACTCACCGTGGGGAGTTGTATTAATTCACGTAGCTTTCCAAATGGGTTTTGCTACCTTTGTGTTATCTAGTTATATGAAGACTGTTCCCAAAGAGATTAGCGAATCTGCAATGGTCGATGGTGCAACCGTATTTACGCACTATACAAAGGTGATGCTTCCATTACTGCGACCTGCGCTGGCATCCCTTGGGGTACTTATGACGACATGGATCTATAACGATTTCTTCTGGGCGTTGGTCTTGATGTCGACGGATTCAAAGAGACCAATTACATCGGCTCTGGGCCGACTTCAAGGGGAATTTGTTACTGATTACAACCTTTTAGCAGCAGGTGCAGTAATTGCCGCCCTGCCTACTCTGATTGTATTCTTTGTCCTTCGTAAGCAATTTGTATCGGGGCTTACCCTCGGCTCAACAAAGGGATAACAATGAAAGCAATTCAGATCACCGCATTCGGTGGTCCCGACTCGATGCACCTAGTTGATTTAGATGATCCTGTTGCAACCCCTGGCTTTGAAGTAATCGATGTGACTGCAATCGGAATTAACTATGCCGATACGCACCAGACTGAAAACTCATATTTATCTCCGCAAAAACTGCCTCTGGTTCCAGGTATTGAAGTCGTCGGCTTAACTACATCTGGAAAGCGCGTGCTAACTCCAGTTGCAAGTGGTGGGTATGCGCAGAAAGCGCTGGCATATTCGGCTGCAATGATTGAAGTGCCAGATGGCGTCAGCGATTCACAGGCCTTGTGTATGTTGGTTCAAGGTTCAACTGCGTGGCACATTCTAAAGACTGTCGGACATCTCAAGGCGGGGGAGACAGTTGTCATTCACGCCGCCGCTGGCGGTGTCGGAACAATTGCAATTCAATTAGCAAAAATGTGGGGCGCGAAAGTTATCGCTGTCGCATCAACGCAAGCTAAGCGAGATTTAGCAAAGTCATTAGGGGCCGACGTTGCAATCGATGCGGATCCGGAAAAACTTTTAGCCGCGATACTTGAGGCAAATGCTGGCAATAAAGTTGACTTAGTTCTAGAAATGGTCGGCGGCAAAACTTTTGATGCAAGTCTGGAAGCGTTGGCTCCATTCGGTCGTTTGATCACCTATGGAATGGCATCGCGCACTGCGCCGACGCCAATTCACCCGGGTTCACTCATGGGTGGATCAAAGACGATTACAGGTTTTTGGCTCTCTCACTGCTTTGGCAGCAAAGAGTTAATGAACGATGTTATTGCAGAGCTCTTTGAGTTGGTCAAGAGTGGAAAATTAAAACCAGTAACCGGTGCCATGTTTGGATTGAGCCAAGCGGTGATGGCACATCGAGCGATGTTGGCCCGTGAAACCACTGGCAAAATCACGCTAAATCCTGCAGAGTAGAGGTAAGGATTTTTCGAATGCCTTCACTGCCTGTACGCTCAGCATTCGATCTGCGCCCCCCTAGCTCAGTTGGTAGAGCGTTTCCATGGTAAGGAAAAGGTCACCGGTCCGATTCCGGTGGGGGGCTCGAACAGAGCCTTTCACTCGTTGAGGAGTTCTTTTCAAAGCACACCCCTGGCGGGGTAGCTCAGCTTGGTAGAGCAAGCGGCTCATAATCGCTGTGTCGTGGGTTCAAATCCC
>CANIBB010000123.1:0-3642 GCA_947465575.1 Actinomycetota bacterium
ACCCATGGATGATCAGGTGAAGTTTGAAGCGCAAGATCTAGGGCAATTTCAAGTGAGTTCTTATTAGCAACTGAAACAAAGTTTTCAAAATCTGCCATCGTTCCTAAATCTGGATTGATCGCATCATGTCCACCATCGGAGTTTCCAATGGCCCAGGGCACTCCGGGTTCATTAGCTGTAGGAGTTAATGAATTGTTCGCGCCTTTTCGATGCGAGATACCGATGGGATGAATCGGCGGCAAATACAAAACATTAAAGCCCATTGCGGCTACTGCTGGAATTCGTTTAGCCGCGCTCTTAAATGTTCCACTTGTAACTGTTCCATCGCTGTTCTTAACTGCCCCTTCACTTCGGGGAAAGAATTCATACCAGGCGCCAATTAATGCGCGCTCTCTATCGGCTCGGATTGGATATTTCTCGCTCGAACCTAATACGGTTCGATACTGAGACGTGCTATCGGCTTCGACTATAAAAAAGTAGTCCCCTTGGTCGGGAATCCTAATTTCGCCTTCGTAGCGATTAGAGCCAGGCCAGTTTTCGACCATGGCGCTGCGGGAAATCACTTTTCCATTCTCGCTATGCAGGACAACTTCGGCCGTAAGTTTTTCATGGCCTTCGATCACAGCAGTTGCGCTGATCTTTATGTATTCACCTGGAACTGCTTTAACGGGAAGAAATTCTCCCCCGAAGTAGACTGCGGGGGAGATATCGCTAATTGCAATTCTTGATATCAACCTGAGCCTTCCGTATTACCAGCATCAGCAGCCGATATGTCATCGATACGATACTTATTCATCGCCGCTTTTACAACACTGTGTTTTACCTGGCCAAGTTTTTCTAACTCCTGCAGAGTTGCAACGGCTATGGATTCAGCATCGACTTTAAAGTGTCGGCGCAAGGCGCCACGAGTATCTGAAAGTCCAAAGCCATCAGTACCAAGTGACATAAATGGCGCACTAATCCATGGCGCGATCTGATCCTGTACCGCACGCATGTAGTCGCTAACTGCAATTACTGGCCCCTTGTGCCCGTCGAGCTTTTGCGAAATATATGCTCGTCTCTTATCACTTGGGTTGAGCAAGTTGTGGCGATCGCTCTTGAGGCCATCGCGACGAAGCTCGTTCCATGACGTGACCGACCAGACTGAGGCTTCGACCCCCCAATCCTCTTTCAGAAGTTTCTGCGCCTTGAGCGCCCAATTCACGCCAACACCCGAAGCTAAAATCTGTGCAGATTTTTTACGTCGGTTTTTGGCAGGTGAGTACAAATAGATTCCCTTGAGCAAGCCGGCGACATCTAGATTCTCAGGCTCTGCTGGGTGCATATATGGTTCGTTATAGACGGTGATGTAGTAATAAACATTCTCACTATTTTCACCGTACATACGGCGAAGCCCATCTTTAACAATATGCCCGAGCTCAAATGCATATGCTGGATCATAGGCAACGACTGCAGGGTTAGTTGATGCAAGAAGATGCGAATGACCATCTTCATGTTGGAGGCCTTCACCATTTAGTGTTGTACGACCAGCCGTTGCACCAATGACAAAGCCACGAACCAGTTGATCTGCCGCCGCCCAGAAAGCATCTCCTGTGCGCTGGAAACCAAACATTGAGTAGAAGATGTACATCGGAATCATTGGTTCATCATGAGTTGAGTATGAAGAGCCGACTGCAGTAAATGAGGCAACTGATCCGGCTTCATTAATACCTTCGTGCAAAATTACGCCCGACGTTGACTCTTTATATGACAACATTAATTCGCGGTCGACGGCCTTGTACTGCTGACCGTTTGGAGAGTAGATCTTTAAAGTTGGAAAGAGTGAATCCATGCCGAAGGTGCGTGCCTCATCGGGAATAATCGGAACAATGCGTGAACCAAGTCCGGGATCCTTAACTAAATCTTTGAGCATGCGAACAAATGCCATCGTTGTTGCAATCTCCTGCTGTCCCGAGCCGCGCTTAACTGACTCATAGACTGAGTCATCAGGCTGTGGAAGTGGCCTAGAAATCGAACGCCTGCGTGGAATCGAACCACCCAGGGCTGCGCGACGTTCAGCTAAATACTTGGCCTCTTCTGAATCTTCTGAAGGCTTAAAGTATGGAGGAAGATACTTATCTAATTTTTCATCTGGAATTTCTAGATGAAGTGTGTCTCTAAAGCCCTTGATGTCTTCAAGGCTCATCTTCTTCATCTGGTGCGTTGAGTTACGACCTTCGAATGTAGAGCCCAGTGTCCAACCCTTAATAGTCTTAGCTAAAATTACTGTTGGGCGGCCGTTGTGCTGCACTGAGGCTGTATATGCTGCAAATAATTTCTTATAATCATGTCCACCGCGCTTGAGGCTCCAGATCTTTTCATCGCTCCAGTCAGCCACCATTGCAGCGGTCCGTGGGTCGCGGCCAAAGAAGTTCTCACGAATGTAGCCACCGGATTCGGCTTTAAATGTCTGGTAATCGCCATCGAGTGTCTCATTCATTATTTTGACAAGTGCGCCTTCCCGGTCCTGGGCTAAGAGTGGATCCCAATCACGGCTCCATACGACCTTAATAACATTCCAGCCAGCGCCGCCAAAGATTGACTCGAGCTCTTGGATAATCTTGCCGTTTCCGCGAACCGGACCATCAAGGCGTTGCAAGTTGCAGTTAACGACAAAAGTTAAATTATCTAATTTTTCGCGAGTTGCTAGCCCGATTGCACCTAATGAATCGACCTCATCGACTTCACCGTCTCCAAGAAATGCCCAAACATGCTGATCGTTTGTATCTTTAAATCCTCGGTTATGAAGATAGCGGTTATAACGTGCTTGATAAATCGCATTGAGTGGTCCGATTCCCATCGAGACTGTAGGGAACTGCCAAAAGTCGGGCATCAATCGTGGGTGCGGATATGAAGACAAACTTCCCGATGGATGCGAAAGCTCTTGCCTAAACCCATCTAACTGATCTTCGCTCAACCTTCCTTCAAGAAAGGCGCGCGCATACATTCCTGGACTTGCATGTCCTTGGAAAAATATTTGATCTCCGCCGCCTGGGTGGTCTTGCCCACGAAAGAAGTGGTTAAAGCCAACTTCGTAGAGAGCGGCAGATGATGCATACGTTGAAATATGTCCACCAACTCCAACCCCTGGGCGCTGGGCACGGTGAACCAACATCGCCGCGTTCCATCTATTTATTGCACGTATTCGACGTTCAATATTTTCATCTCCCGGGAAGGCCGGCTCGTTTTCGGGAGAGATAGTGTTGATGTAATCGGTGGTTCGAAGCGCAGAAAGCCCAATGTTCTTCTCATGGGCGCGCTTTAGGAGACTGAGCATTAAATAGCGGGCACGTACGGGTCCAGCATGCGCAAGGGCTGCATCAAAGGATGCTTGCCACTCAGCGGTTTCAGATGGATCCGTGTCCACCAGCTGGTCGATGATCTGATCGGGCGCTTCAAAGTTTTCGCTCATGGCCCCTATTCTCCATTGAACTGCCCAGTAAGTCGAAATGGAAAATTAAGGCCTCAAACCTCTTGCTTATCCCTGCCAGATTCGGTGGACTTAGCCCGTGCCAGCCAGAATGGGGATGAAGAAGGGCGACTTGATTCTAGAGGTCGGCCGCAGCGATGACAGCGATATAAAGCTTCGAGAGCAGATATCTG
>CANIBB010000124.1:0-3622 GCA_947465575.1 Actinomycetota bacterium
GACCTTCACCGCTCCTCTGTTAAACTAATCCCCTGACCGCACCCCGCGGCTACACGAGTACGCACAAACCTAAAGGAGTCACCCCATGCCTACAGGCCGCGTTAAATGGTTTTCACTAGAAAAAGGCTTTGGTTTTATTGCAAATGATGAGGGCGAAGATGTCTACCTTGCCGCATCATCTCTTCCAGCTGGAGTATCAACAGTTAAACCTGGCACCAAACTTGAATTCAGCGTTGCCGACAGTCGAAAAGGACCGCAAGCAATGTCGGTTCATATCGTCGATGCACCACCATCGCTAGTGGAAAACGCACGCGTTAATCCTGATGATTTAGCGGCGATGATCGAAGACACAATTAAAATTTTAGATCGCGTTGGCAATGGCCTTCGTCATGGTCGTCATCCAGCAGGTCCTGAGGCTGAGCGTTTAGGCCGTGTTCTGCGCGGTATTGCTTCCCAACTAGAGGCTTAAATGCCACTGCGCCTTGAGCGGCGTATTGAATATCGAATCCCCACGGAGCCTAAGAAAGCACCAAAAACGCATGTCCAAATAATTTTCGCATCGGCATTCATGGCTACTGCAACTATGCCGGCGACTAACCAACAGATTGTTCCAATTGCTACTAGGGTTACAACTCGGCGGATATTTGATTCCATGAGAGAAGAGTAATGCTAATCTCAGTAAAAGAAGATGGCAATTGGCGTTCGTTTCGCCACCGCAATTACCGCCTACTTTTTCCAGCAAACACCATTTCAAATATTGGAAGTTGGGCCCAGCGCGTTGCCCAAGATTGGCTGGTTCTCGAGCTCACACATAGTGGAACTTATTTAGGAATCGTAACTGCAATTCAGTTCACGCCAGTTCTTTTTTTCTCGCTCCATGGCGGAGCATTTGCCGATCGATTTAACAAACGCACATTACTAGTGGCCACTAACGCACTGGGTGCATTTGCAGCTTTAACGCTGGGCACATTGGTAATCACCCACCACGTACAACTCTGGCATGTCTTTGCCTTAGCCGCAGTTCTAGGGATTTCGACGGCAATTGATGCACCAGTTCGACAGGCATTTTCCGCCGAAATTGTAGGGCACAACGATCTACCCAATGCCGTTAGTTTGAATTCTGCTAATTTCAATGCAGGCCGATTAATTGGCCCAGCGGTATCAGGAGTGCTGATTGCCGCTTTTGGAACTGGCCCCTCCTTTATTATCAATGGAGTCTCATACCTTTTCGCAATTGTGGCGCTTTTAAGCCTTAATGAAAAAGAGTTCTTTCATCAAGATAAACCAAAGACTATGACGAATGTGCGAGAGGGTCTGCGCTATGCCTTAAAGCGTCCAGATATTTACGTTGTCATGCTCATGGTGTTTTTCCTTGGAACTTTCGGCCTTAACTTTCAAATCTTTAATGCGTTAATGGCCACGAAAGAGTTTCATAAGGGCCCAGCGTCCTACGGCTTGCTCGGAACATTTGTAGCAATCGGCTCCTTTTCAGGTGCAATTGCTTCAGCTCGATTGGAGAGATTTCGACAAACCCGTTACGTAATTCTCTCCGGCGGTGTTTTTTCTTCTGCAGTAATCATTCTTTCCATGATGCCAAATTATTTGGCGTATGCAATGTGGCTACCAGTTTGCGGAGTCTCGGCTTTAACAACGATGATTATGGCTAATTCAATTGTTCAGGTGAATAGTGATCCAGCAATTAGAGGTCGCATTATGGGGATTTATTTGCTTATTTTTATGGGTGGCACACCAGTAGGCTCCCCACTTATTGGCGTTATGGCCGAAGTAGTTGGTATCCGACAAACGGTGGCCGCTTGTGGAGTAATAGCATTACTTGCAACTTTAGTTATTTGGTTTAAATATAGAAATAGAGTTGGCGTTCCTGAAGATATAAGCGTTGCTGCTGTATTAAAGTCCGCTGATGGCAATCATAATAATTAGCCCAAAGAGCACTACCAAGGTGACAATTCTGCGTGTTTTATAATTCATTGAGGAGTGCCTTTTCTGGATGCGAGGGAATTAACTTTACAATAGCAAAAGAGATAGCTATCAATATTGGAACCATAATATATGCCCGAGATATCCCGAAGCTGTCGCCAAGCACGCCTAGCAAGAACGGTGCTGCGGCAATTGCGATACCCGCGGCCAGTGAAGTTTGACCTATGGCAAGATCTGGACGGTTATCACTTAATGCGATTAAGCGAATCGAAGCAAGAGCAAACTGGATTGAAACTCCAAGACCGATTACAAATAGGGATATCGCACTTATAAACATAATGTGAGAGAGCCAAAAGGCTACAAAGCCAACGAATTGCACAGCAATCGAAATCAAAAATTGAGTATCTAGAGTAAAGCGCTTCAGTAAGCGCCCGCTGTACCAACGACCGACGGCCATACCAACACCTAAGCCAACTAGTGCAACAGTTGAAATCGCTGCGGTCGAACCCACTCGATCCTTTAGTAACGCTGCAGCCCAAAAGGAGACTGCGAACTCGCTAGAGATACACGCGACAAATCCGATCCATGAAATCCAAAACCTACCTGACAATCTTCCTCTCTGAGGTCCTGCTTCATCGGGGACGTGATCATCGACATCTTTATTGCGAGCTATTAAAAACAGGGCCAAAGCCACCGGAATGGCCATTAAAAGACCGATTCGCCAAAAACTTGGAAAGAAAATGGCAATACCACCGATTAATGCCGTTCCCGAAATAAAGCCAACGGAAGAGATTCCATTTGCTTGTGGGATTGCCACTGCAGCGGCCTTCCCATAGTGGTGTGACAGGGAGGTCATCGCGTTGTTAATGATCATTGAGGTTCCAAAACCGGTGATTAATGTGGCCGGCAGAGTTAAAACAACTGGTGGAAAAATCACGAACATTGTTAAGCCGGTGCTAAATATTGCAAGACCAATCCAGCCAGCGCGGCTACGGCCAAAGCGGTGGGCGATATGTGGGTTGGCATACCCCGCACCAATTGCCGCAATTCCCATTGCCGTCCCGTGTAGTCCAGCGACAGTTAATGACGTACCTTGATCTGCCCGCAGTAAAGATTGTGCAGGACCAAAGCCCCCTAAGTAGAAGTTAACAATTGCTGTTTGAGTGGCAGTAACCCAGAAGAGTCGGTCGCGATGAAAACTCCTTGACATCCTCTAGAGCGCCGCAACCGCATAGTCGATGCACGCAGTAAGTGCTTCAACATCGGAAGGGTCCACTGCAGGGAACATTCCGATTCGTAGCTGATTCTTACCTAACTTACGGTACGGCTCGGTATCAACAATCCCATTTGCGCGAAGGACTGCAGCAATCTTGGTCGCATCGATGGATTCATCAAAGTTAATTGTGCCGACAACGTTAGATCGCATTGAGGGATTTACAACGAATGGAGTTGTATAACTAGTTTTCTCCGCCCATGAATACAAGATGTTAGCTGATTGTGCACTTCGGCCAGCAGCAAATGCAAGACCTCCGCCGGCATTCATCCATTCAATTTGCTCTGCCAACAAGATTAAAGTTGTGACAGCTGGTGTGTTGTACGTCTGGTCAAGACGTGAGTTTTCAATAGCAATAGTTAGATCAAAGAAGGCAGGAATCCAACGGCCGCTGGCTTTAATAGATTCAAC
>CANIBB010000125.1:0-3602 GCA_947465575.1 Actinomycetota bacterium
ATTATCGCCGCTGGCTTAGATGGAATTAAGAAGAAGATGGTCCTAGAGCCAGCTTTCCAAGGAAATGCCTACGCAGAAGACTCTGCCAGATTGCCATCCACGATGACCGAGGCGTTAGAGCTCTGGGAAAATAGTGCATGGATTAAAGAGACATTTGGCGCAGAAGTTCAGGCCCACTATGCCAACATGGCAAAGATTGAAATTTCCGCATACGGTAAAGCAATTACCGATTGGGAACTATTCCGTAACTTCGAAAGGTTTTAAATCAACCGTGTCTACTTCATACGATGTAATTAACCCTGCCACCGAACAAATCGTTAAGAATGTTCCTCACTTAGATTTAGAGGCAACTGATTATGTAATTGCGAAGGCGGCTAAAGCCTTTGATACCTGGCGCCACATCGCACCCGGTGAGCGCGCACGATTACTCCGCAGTTTTTCACAGATCGTCACTGATCATCGTGAAGAGTTAGCTCAGATAGAGATTACAAACTCTGGTCATACGCGTGGCAATGCGCTGTGGGAAGCCGACAACGTTGCAAATACTCTGATGTACTACGCCGCTGCCCCTGAGCGCTTATTCGGTCGACAGATTCCTGTTGCCGGTGGCATTGATGTAACCTTTAAGGAGCCTCTTGGGGTAGTGGGCATTATTGTTCCGTGGAACTTCCCGATGCCGATTGCAGGATGGGGTTTTGCGCCAGCACTTGCTGCAGGTAATACCGTTGTTTTAAAGCCGGCGGAATACACACCACTGAGTGCAATTCGTTTAGGTGAACTAGCACTTCTTGCTGGAATTCCAGAGGGCGTATTCAATGTTTTGCCAGGCAAGGGAAGCGTCGTTGGTAATCGATTTGTTACTCACCCATTGGTACGCAAAGTTGTCTTTACCGGCTCAACCTCCGTTGGAAAACAGATCATGGTTGGCTGTGCTGAGCAAGTTAAGCGTGTCACACTCGAACTCGGCGGTAAAAGTTCAAATATTATTTTTGCCGATGCTGATATTGCAAAAGCTGCAGCAGGTGCACCTGGGGCCGTCTTTGATAATGCAGGCCAGGATTGCTGTTCACGCTCTCGTATCTTGGTTCAAAAATCAGCCTTTGATACTTTTATGGAGTACTTTGAAGTAGCGGTTAAGAAGTTCCGTGTTGAAGATCCCAATCTTGCGACGGCAGATATGGGGCCACTGATTTCAAAGAAGCAGTTCGATGTCGTTGAATCATTCCTAGATGAGCCAATCGCCTTTAAAGGTAGTGCACCAACTGGTCCTGGATACTGGATGGCGCCAACAGTTCTGCTTCCTAAAAATACCCAGGCCCGTTCTTGGCGTGAAGAAATCTTTGGACCAGTTGTATCGGTCATGACCTTCGAAGATGAGGCCGAAGCGATTGCAATGGCCAACGACAGCGAATATGGCTTATCGGGTTCAATTTGGACACGCGATGTTGGACGTGCTCTGCGCGTCTCTCGTGGAATTGATACTGGCGCACTATCGGTTAACTCCAACTCATCGGTGCGCTTCTGGACACCATTTGGTGGATTTAAGCAGTCAGGACTCGGGCGCGAACTCGGCCCCGATGCCCTTGATTCATTTACCGAAGTAAAGAACGTCTTTATATCTAACGATTAAGAATTAGATAAGCACAATCGGCGCGGTCGCGACTCGATCAAGAAATTGATCAACTAAGTCGTAGCCGCGCTGATTGCTTTCCTTTTCAAGCTCTTTAGTCTGCTTTCGCAAATCCTCAACAACGATGCCCTCGGATTCAACCTCTGCGCATCCACCATCCATGGCAAGCCACATATCTAGAACTTCTAAATCAATCTCTGGATGAAACTGCACTCCCAATGTGCGCCCATACACATAGGCTTGAGGACACAGCTCATTGCGAGCAATCTCTGTGGAACCAGGCGGAAATGTAAAGCGGTCCCAGTGATATTGGAACCACGGTCCTCTAGGAACCAACGATTCATCAACGCTTTCGATTTCATACCAGCCAAGTTCTGCGCGAGGGGAGCGTGAAACCGTGCCCCCTAAAACTCGTGACATAAGTTGACCACCAAAACATATTCCCATCACTGGAATTCCCGCGTTGTGCACTTCGCGCATTTTTTCCACTTGTGGCAATAACCAATTCCCAATCCGTTCATCGTCATAGGCGGCAAAAGGTGCACCCATTACGACAACGGCGTCAAAGCTCAATAGATCTGGCCATACCGGCGTGACATTTGGAGTTTTGGCATTGGCTTCATCGACGATTATAAATCGAATAATCTCATATCCGCGCCGTTCAAACTGTTTCCATATAGGACCACCTACGCTGACGTGGTCGTGCTCAATAAAAATTACACGCTTTTTATGTGCGCTCATGAGTACATCACTAATCCACCTGAAATATTTAAGTCCTCACCAGTTGTGGCACCGGATCGACTAGACGCAAAAAATAGAACTCCCTGAGCGATATCTTCCGGTGTAACAAATTTGCCGGTAGGTACCATTTCTAACCACGTTGCCTTCATCTGATCCGACGTAACTCCTTGATCGCTGGCGACTTGGGCAATGACTCCATCTAAACGTGGGCCTGCAACAAATCCAGGTGAGATGAGATTTACTCTTACTCCCTCTCTTGCCAGCTCTAAGGCCAACGTTCGCATCATCCCAACCAAACCTAATTTGGAAGCGGCATAGACGCTGCGATTAACAAGGGGGCGCTTACCTGTTATTGATCCGATAAATATAATTGACCCTGACTTTCGCGAGATCATTGAAGGGATCACCGCTTTAGAAAGCAGGAATGGCCCCTTGAGATTTGTATCTATCGCCTCATCCCATTGCGATTCCTCTAGCTCCCACAACGGAGCAGATCTTCCGGTTATGCCGCTGTTGTTAACTAAAATATCGATCTGACCAAAGCTGTCTAGTGCAAGCTTTACTGCATTTGCAATTGAAGAGATATCCAATACATCCATCTGACAAACAAGTGGAGTGGGTCCAAGCTTTAATTCACAAATTAATTTAGAGGTCTCATTGAGAGCGTCAAGATCTCTGCCCACCAAAATAAGTTGAGCACCGGCTTTTGCAAATGTCAGGCTTATGGCGCGGCCAATGCCCCTACTCGCACCAGTGACGAGAGCGACCTTGTTCTCTAGTTCTTTCACTTTCATCCCTATTGCCGGCAGCTAACTCTTACGAGATTCTATTCGGCTCTTGCCCACGAGCAATCATGCGCTCAAAATAGAGTTCGCGCTTTTCATTAAAGCGGGATGCTTCAAGACCTGTCTTATCAAGAAAGGCCACTAACTCTTCGCGAGCTTTTAGTCCATCTCCAGATAAATCAGTGCGCTCAAAAACCTTCCATGCACGCAAGACTGGGGCGATTACCTCATCTAAATGCTGTTGCATGTCGTAGATTCCAGCAAGTGCAATCTGGACGGCTTTACGGCCAAAGCCTGGCATGTTTGCCCCTGGCATTCCGAAGTTCGTAACAACATCGGTGATCGCCCGCATAGATGCATTTGGCTCCATATCAAGGGCGGCGCCTAAAGTGTTGCGATAAAAAAGCATATGTAAGTTTTCATCCAGAGCAATACGTTGCATCATA
>CANIBB010000126.1:0-3587 GCA_947465575.1 Actinomycetota bacterium
CCACTTATTCATCCGAAAGTCTCCATAACCTTAGATCGTCGCAGGCCGTACATAGAAATCGATGCAACAATGAGGAAAATAATGACGGATATTGCACTTGCTAAGCCGAAGTCTTGGAAGTTAGTTCCGAAGGCGATTTTGTACGTGTAACTAATCAAGATATCGGTCGCTCCGGCAATTTCTCCATTGAGAGTCTGTGTCGGACCACCACCTGTTAGCAGATAAATCAAATTGAAATTATTAAAATTGAAGGCAAAGGAAGCGATAAGCAGAGGCGAAAGAATCTGCAAAAGGAGAGGAAGAGTAATTTTCCTAAACACCTGCCGCGGGTTTGCGCCATCAATAGCTGCAGCCTCTAATAGTTCGGTTGGAATCGCTTGCAAAGATCCAGAGGAGATGAGATAAAAATAAGGAAAGCCCAGCCATAAGTTGACCAGCACAACAATTCCACGGGCAAGGCTGGGATTCTGTAGCCAATGGATGTCGGTATGCAAGATGCTATTAACCGCGCCAAAGTCAGAGTCAAACATTCCGGCCCAAATCAAAATACTCATAACGCTCGGCATCGCATAAGGCAGAATCAGGATAGATCGATAGATTCGCCGACCCCTCATCGGGCGGTTGAGCGCCATCGCCAGAAGTAAACCAAGGGCAAAAGTGGTGAGCACTGAAAGCAGGGCAAAAGAGAAGGTCCAGATGAAGACTCGTATCAAAGGGGTCCGCACCTTTTGATCGGTCACAAGCCTGCTGTAGTTTTCAAACCAAATTGGAGCTCGCCAGCCGGGGCTGAGCAGCACGCTTGGATCTCCAACCTTAGCAAAATTTCCACGTCGGTTATCTACATATGTCTCGCCTGTAAAGACATTGGTCAACACGCCTGTTTCGGCAGAGTAGCTCAGCTCCTGCCTAAAAACACCACCGGCATTCTGGTTTTCAATTGCGATGTAGTAGTCACCTTCATATTTATATCTAATCTTTGAATAGGCATCATTGGCGGCTAATGCATCGGCAGACATCGGATTGAAATCTGGGGCAGTTATCGCCACGCCATATTCATTGAATGTCGCAGAGGCCGCAGGAATATCAATTCTCTGAGTCTGTGTAGATACGAAATACTTGTTATTTGTTATGTCTGAGACGAGAACCGCAAACTCGTTTGATGCTGTTCGACCGACTGTTATATCAAAGGTCGTCCCCTGATCGTCAGGTTGCGCGCCGAGGCTTACTACCTGCTCAAGGGCTGCTGCTTTATCAATATAGTTTCCAGTCTGGTACTTAAAGCCAGACATTTGTACCGTGAAGAATATTGGTGCAATTACGAATGCTATGAAAAAAAGAATTCCTGGCAAGAAAAATTTGAATGGAATTGAAATGCTAGTGAGGTAAACAATATTTAGCGCAAGGGCTGCAACCAGAATAAATGAACCTATAACGTACTGTTTCTGGGCAAATGCACTCTCTGCCAATAGCGCCAAAATAGCGGTGGTGATTCCAAGGAAGATAATCTTTGCAACTAGTGCAAATTTACCCCGCATTAATCCACTCACTGGCGAGTACCGTTCTTTCTCATGTCATGCAATTGATAATGAAATAGGTGACGTGGGCGGGAGTTTCACCCACCCACGTCACCTATTCTTCACAAGCTATTACCGAAAAGCGATCCTTTTAGAGGAGCGACTTTGCGGCAGATACGTTTGCTCGCCAAATTGCAGCTAGCTTTCGTGCCTCAGTTGTTGCATCTTTTCCGTTGATGAGTGTCTGTGTCCAGTAATCACCGCTTGAATCCCAGTAGTTTGATCCGCCAGCCTTGTTATCCAAGATGGCACCAATCTGAGGAATTCCAGCAAGTGTTGCAGCGCGTCCAAAGCCTTTTTGGGCATCGCTGACAGTTGGATCTGCCTGAGCACCCTTAGCTGCAGGTGGTCGTCCTTCGATCTTCTCGTAGGCAACTTGTCCTGGAGTTGATGCGAAGAAGTTCACTAGAAGTGACTTCGCTCCAACTGCTACGCCGTGCTTGTCAGCAAAAGAGGTAAGGAAAGCTCCGCTTACGCTACCAAACATGCGACCGTAGCCACCGTTAACGCTAGGAACTGGTTGCAAGTTCATGTCAAATCCCTTGTCAACATATGTCTTCCACTCCCAGTTACCGATGATTGAGTAAGGAACTTTGCCAGAATAGAAATCATCGTTACATGTTGTATTTGATGAAGCCCAGAAACCATTGCTCTTGCCGGTAGCTGGATCAATCAAATACTTCTTCATGTTAGAGCCGAAAGTCGTTGGGTTGAAGCCTCTATTGACATCAACTGCGCCTCTGGAAGTCATCTGGTATGGATCTGCACCAAGTGCTGAGAAGACTGAAAGTGCGCCCCATGACATTCCGCCACCAGTTACACAAAGACCATTCTTAAGGTTTAACTTAGTTTTGTTAGCCTTAAAGAAATCAACCATGTCACCGAAAGTCTTTGGTGCAGTGGTTACAAGCTTCGTGTTGAAAATCATTCCGACGTTGTTAATATCTAGTGGAACTCCATAAAGCTTACCTGCATAGGTAAGATCATAAAGTTGGCTCTTAGTGAACTGAGCCTTCTGTGAAGCAGTTAATGTAACGGGAGCAAGCTTTCCGCTCTTTGCAGAAGCTACTACCCAGTCATTTCCTCCGACGAAAATATCTGGACCAGTTGTGCCAGTCGCCTTATCAAGAGCTGCACCCAAAGCTGAGTAGCTTGAGAAAGTCACAATCTTGACGGTGTAACCAGGAACCCAGTCACCCTTTGCTGCCATTACCTTAGTGAGATTTGGCCCACGAGTTTCATCTGCCCAGACAATGATCTCTGTGGCTGCATTTGCTGTTGGTACAACAACTGAAGAAACTGCGAGCGCGGCTGCGGCAATTACGCCAGCAAAACCAAAACGCTTTTTATTCATGTATATCCTCCATGGATGGAAAACACGCATACGAGGGTATGCGATGGTGGGCCTATTCCACTCGCGTATGCGCGAGTAAGCAAACCAAAAGGCCTCTTTTGACCCTCAAATCTCCGTGATTTACCCGATTGTTATAAAGGCCACCGCTTGCATACGGCCCTTGCAGACTCTACTTATGGAGCTGTTCGACCGTGGAATCCCAGCCTGTAACCGCTTCGGCTGAGCGGGGAGCCTTACCGATGTAGCGAGCCGATGGACGAATGAGTCGACCAGTACGTTTTTGTTCAAGAATATGCGCAGACCATCCTGCAGTACGAGCTGCAGTAAACATCGATGTAAATAAGTGTGATGGAACTTCTGCAAAATCTAAAATAATTGCTGCCCAGAATTCAACGTTTGTTTCAAGAACGCGATCGGGTTGGCGTTCGCGTAGTTCTTTTAGCGCAGCTTGTTCTAGCGCTTCTGCAACTGCATAGCGTGGAGCATTAAGTTCTTTTGCTGTTCGACGCAATGTGCGTGCACGTGGATCTTCTGCGCGATAAACGCGATGACCAAATCCCATTAAACGTTCTTTGCGATCGAGTAGACCCTTTACATATGCAGTGGCATCGCCCGACTTTTCAACTTCATCAATCATGTGCAGAACGCGCGAAGGCGCA
>CANIBB010000127.1:0-3547 GCA_947465575.1 Actinomycetota bacterium
AGGTCTAGCTTCTTGTTTTCGACTGGTATTCCATGAATCTCTTGCAGTAAACTTTTTGCAGCCCTCTGCGCTTCAGTAATTCGAGTACCTCGGATGCTGTAACTGCGAATCGAGGGGCGTTCCATGGCCCAAGAGTGTCATGGTTAGCGTGATACCTACAAAAGGGAGTTTTACTGTGCCAGGAACAAATATCTCGCGAAGCGAAGCGGCCGAGCGTGCGGCCCACCTAAGAGTTGAGGGATATAGCGTCACTCTCGATGTGACTGGCGGAGCTGAAACTTTCTACTCCAAGTCAGAGGTTAATTTCTCGTGCGATGCCCCAGGCTATTCCACCTTTATCGATGCATGCGGTCGAAGCGTCATCTCTGCAACTCTTAATGGAACCGCTGTCGATACAACGAACTTCGATGGCCAATCAATCTTTTTAACCGATCTAGCTGCCCAAAATCATTTAGTAATTGAGATTGAGGGAATCTACTCAAAATCTGGCGAAGGTCTTCAACGATCTGTTGATCCCTCTGATGGCGAGATTTATCTTTACTCACAGGGCGAGACGGCCGATATCCGCCGCATGTTCCCATGTTTTGATCAGCCCTCACTAAAAGCAACATTTGCCTTAACTGTTACAACCCCTGGGCACTGGGAAGCGATTTCAAACAATCCAGTCGAATCTGCAGAAATGATCGGCGAAAAGAAGATATGGAAATTCTCAACCACTCCACGAATTCCAACATACTTAGCTGCCCTTATCGCAGGTCCATATTCGCATGTACACGATGTATATAAAGGCCAAAAAGAGGTTCCTCTTGGATTCTATTGCCGCAAATCAATGGCACAGTATTTAGATTCTGAGGATATTTTCTTGATCACTAAGCAGGGCTTTGAATACTTTGAAAAAACATTTGGACTTGCCTATCCATTTGATAAGTACGATCAACTCGCTGTCGTTGACTTCAATGCCGGTGCAATGGAAAATGCTGGCGCAGTTACTTTTCGCGAAGATCTCGTAGTTTTCCGTAGCCACATGCCTGAAAAAATGTATTTGTGGCGTGCAAATGTAATCCTGCATGAAATGGCACATATGTGGTTTGGCGATCTTGTCACCATGTCGTGGTGGGATGACTTATGGCTCAACGAATCTTTTGCCGAATTCATTTCATACCTTGCTCTGGCCGAAGGCACGCGCTTTAAAGGTGGTTGGGCGAGCTTTAATAGTGAGCGAAAGAACTGGGCGTATCGCTACGATCAACTGCCATCCACTCACCCAATCGTTACCGATATGGTGGATATCGAAGCTGTAAAGGCTAACTTTGATGGAATCACCTACGCCAAGGGAGCATCGGTTTTACAACAGTTGCTATTCCATGTCGGCCGTGAAAACTTTATTTCAGCTTTGCAGAAATACTTCGCTAAGCATGCATGGGCCAACACAACCTTGAAAGATCTCATCGATGAGCTAGAAGCTACAAGTGGAAAATCATTGGATGCATGGGCGGCGACATGGTTACAGACTGCCGGTATTAACACTCTTCGCCCAGAGCTTGTTATCGATGGAGATACATATACATCCGTTGCGATCAAACAAGAGGCACCTTTGATTCCGGCGGGTTCGAAAGAGCTGCGCCCCCATCGATTAGCAATTGCCCTCTATGACGTTGCTGGAGATGCAATCAAACTACGCACATCAGTTGAGTTGGATGTAGCTGGGGCGTTAACTGTTGTGCCAGAGTTTGCCGGTCAAAAGGTTGCAGATTTGTTGCTCATTAACGACCGCGATCTCTCATATGCAAAGATTCGATTTGATTCTCGCTCATTAAAGACACTTACTCCGTACCTTGGAAGTATTACTGATCCCCTCACCCGCGCTCTTTGTTGGGCTGCAGTGTGGGATATGCACCGCGATGGAGAAATCTCATCTTCTGCCTTCTTAGATATCGCCTTCGCCGGCTTACCAGGTGAGAGCGATGATGCAGTGGTAAATATTACCTTGAGCCAGATGTACACATCGGTTGAGGCATATACAAAAGATGCTGAACGCAACGTGATGCGTCTGAAACTAGCCAACGGTTTATATGCACTCCTTCAGAGTGCGGCCCCTGGAAGTGATCTGCAAATGTTATACGCGCGAGCATTTGCACAAAATGCAGTTACACCTGAACATTTCCAAGAAGTGCGCGCGTTATTAAACGGCTCTGCACCTGGATTCATCATCGATGCCGATCAGCGCTGGTTCTTTATTATCGCTCTGTCGGAGCGTGGTGCAATTGAGAGAAGTGAACTCGATGCAGAGCGTGAACGCGATAACACCACCAGTGGAAACTGCTTCTTTGAAACGGCAGTTGCGGCGGCACCGACTAAAGAGGCCAAAGATTATGCCTGGAACAAAATCATTAACGAAGATATCCAGACCTCTGTTAGATCAGCCCTAGTTGCAGGTTTTCAGCGCCCAATCCAGCGTGAACTCCTTGAAAACTACGTCGACCGTTACTTCGATTCAATTATTTCGGTTTGGGAATCAAAATCATATGAAGGTGCCTCCAAAATCGTTAGCGGCCTTTATCCAACATGGGTTGTATCCAAGACGACAATCGATAAGACGGGAGTGTGGCTTGATACAACTGGCAAGAACACACCAGCCGTGTTGCGCAAATTAGTTGTGGATGCGCGCGATGCTCTAATTCGCGCCTTGAATGTTCAAGGCGTAAGTTAATTAATTAATTGTTGTTATCGAAGATTGTGTCTTTGCCGTGCGGGGACGCGATCCCACCCACGACATACCAGCGACAATAAAAAACATTGCAAGTGGAATAACGAAAAAAGTAACAGCAGTTTCGATTGCGCTAAGGCCTTCGCCCGCGACGGTGCCATCTTCAATGGCGCTCATGATTAGATGCATGGGGTAAGTGTAATTTACTTATGCAGTCGCCGCTGCCACTCCAAATGGCTGTAAGTACTGCAACCAACGATCATCGGTTCGGCCAGTTCCAAGGATTCTCCACGCTGCTCCAACTGGTTCACGCGGCAACTGACGGAGGCGCCAGCCAATCTCTTTCAAGTGTTTATCTGCCTTTAAGTGATTGCACTTATGGCAGGCCGATACAACGTTTTCCCAAATGTGGGCACCACCACGACTTCGCGGAATTACATGGTCAATAGATGTGGCAGGCGCGGTGCAGTAGACACAACGTCCCCCGTCGCGAGCAAAGATTGCACGGCGCGAAAGAGGGACTGCATGACGATATGGAATGCGAACAAATTTATTTAAACGAATCACTGAAGGCAGATCCATCTGCCCGCCGGAGAAATGAACAACATCGCCTGATTCTTCAAGCATCGTTGCCCGGTGATTAAGGACCAGGATCAGGGCGCGCCGTTCTGTTATGACACCCAGCGGTTCGTAGGTGGCATTGAGAACTAGTGTGCGCGACATAAATCGCTCCCGATCTGGCGCATGGCCTGCGCCGATTGGCCTATCTTGCACCCAACACGGCCCGGCATGGGTATTTCAAAGCGGTATTTAGGTAAATATTTGGCTACAGTCATAGCC
>CANIBB010000128.1:0-3514 GCA_947465575.1 Actinomycetota bacterium
AAAGCTGTGAGCGATTCTCTGCTACAACTTCTGAATCATCCCCCACATGCAGCGCTAAATTAAATGACTCATAAGGCGCCAGGCTTGAACCACCGCGCCGGTCTGTAAAGATCGCTGGCAAAACGCCTTACTTCATGAAGTCAGGGACGTCGATCTCATCCTCGGCAACTAACTCTTCAAAGGTTACGCGGCGGCGAGGAGTTGGGTCATCACCAAGCTCAAGGGCTACCGAGAGAGGATCATTGGATGCAATTGGATCTGCATTACCGCTTAGCGTCGAGGCATCTATGACTGGAGTTGAAACCCGCTTAGGTTCTCCACCTTCAAAGCCGGCGGCAACAACAGTGATTCGAACTTCATCGCCAAGGGCATCATCAATAGTTGTACCGAAAATAAACTTTGCATTCGGGTGGACCGCTGATTGCACAAGCTCGCAGGCCTCATTAACTTCAAAGAGCCCTAAATCTGAACCGCCAGAGATTGAGAGCAAAACACCCATTGCGCCATCGATTGAAGCTTCGAGTAATGGCGAAGAGATTGCGAGTTCGGCGGCGCGCAGCGCACGATTTTCTCCGCGAGCAGAACCGATTCCCATAAGGGCAGAACCCGCACCGGACATGACGGCCTGTACGTCGGCGAAATCAAGATTGATTAAACCTGGTTGAGTAATAATTTCAGTGATGCCCTGTACGCCCGAGAGGAGAACTTGATCCGCACTCTTGAATGCATCTGCCAAAGTAATTGTGCGATCTGAAATTGCTAACAAACGATCATTTGGAATAACAATTAAAGTATCGACTTCAGAACGTAGGGCTTCAATACCGATATCGGCCTGCGTTGCTCGAAGTTTCGCTTCGAAGGAAAAGGGACGCGTAACTACTCCAATTGTCAGCGCACCAAGATCGCGCGCAATCTTTGCAACAACAGGGGCTGCACCTGTACCAGTGCCTCCACCTTCACCGGCAGTTACAAAAACCATATCTGCTCCACGGAGAATCTCTTCAATATCATCGACGTGATCGAGTGCTGCAGCGCGTCCTTTTTCAGGATCCATTCCTGCGCCAAGACCTCGAGTTGTTTTACGACCGATATCTAACTTCACATCTGCATCACTCATTAACAAATGTTGAGCATCAGTATTAATTGCAATGAACTCAACACCTTTGAGTCCCACATCGATCATGCGATTAATCGCATTGACGCCACCGCCACCAATACCAACAACTTTGATGACTGCTAAATAATTCTGCGGTGAAGCCACTTTTCTCCTCCTTGTGAACCATAAACCTCAACTTGAGCCTTATAATTCAATGTTTTTCTATGGGGAGACCGTAAAGTGCGCGCAGGCGTTAGGCAAACACCGACTCGATATATTTTTCAACGTGTCGAAATAACTACTTAACGATTGGGGCATGGGGAGCCGTGAGATCTAATCTACGTATTTTGGAATTCTCTGGCTGGGCCAATAAAGCCCTATAAACCTTGGCTTTTAGGATGTTCTCCTCGTTTTGTCCCCAGATAACCTCAAGTGATTTTTTGCCGTCAATAATCTCTAATACATATGACTCGCCGCCGCGTACTTTAATCAATCTCACAATGCCGGCAATCTCTTGTGGCAGTTCTACAAAGAATGCCGATGCTGTAACCGCCGACTCGATTGTGGCTGCTTGGATACGTGGAAGGCTCTCTATATTTTTGGTGGGTTGGGGAAAGCTCATTCCTTCAGCATCTATTGCACGATCGTTATATATGGCCACTGGTACGCGTTCGGTAAGAGTGATAGTAACTTTCCCACTCAACCAATTTCTTGAGACTTGTGCACGCTTAATCCACGAAAATCTTTCAAACTCGGCTGCCACTGCGCGAGGCTCAACTCGAGCTAATTTTTCACCAATTGTAATCGATGATGACATTGTTGCACTCGTTCCTTGTATCTGGACAGCACTAACTGTAAAGAAAGTTGACCAGCCCAATACATAAGCTGCAGCGGCGAAAAATAGGATGGCGATTACAAGAAATGGTCTGCGCGTCTTCATTTATCCAAAACGTCTAATCAAGCCATCAACGATGATGGGGGCCAGCGAACTAACATCTCCTGCACCAAGAGTGATAATCACATCGCCGGGTGCTGCGCTCTCAATAACACTGTCTGTAACTTCGATGAAATTTGGGATGTACTCACCTTCGCTCATCAAATCCGTAATCATCTTTGCGGTTACTCCTGGGATTGGCTTTTCACTTGCCGCATAGATTTCAAGAACTATTGCACGATCGGCAAGGGCCAGTGATTGGGCAAAGCCTGCGGCAAAGGCTTGCGTGCGCGAATATCTGTGGGGCTGGAAGATAACGATTAAACGTCCATCTCCGGCATATCTGCGAGCAGCTCGGAGCGTCACATCGATTTCTGTTGGGTGATGGCCATAATCATCTATAACTCGTACTCCGTGGACCGTTCCCTTGACTTCAAAACGACGTCCCGTACCGCGGAAAACAGCTAGACCTTGAAGCAGATCTGCGGCATTGAATCCAAGTTGCAATCCAGTAGCAAGCACGGCTGCGGCATTAAGTAAGTTGTGGTGCCCGGGTACCTGTAGCTCAATAAAACCAATGCTCTTTCCATGCCAAATCGCACGTGCATGAGAACCCATCGCTAAAAGTTCGATGGAATCCAATGTTAGTGTGCTTCCTTCACGTACTCCATAAGAGATGAGAGTCAATCCAGTCGTCTCTTCAGCTAGTTTTAGCGCTCCCCTGTCATCAGCGCAGTAAGTGAGAAATCCTTTTCTATCTATGGTTGCAGCGAAAGCTGTAAATGCATTTTCTACTGATTCTGGTGTCGCAAAGAAGTCCACATGGTCATGTTCTACATTTGTAACAATAGCGCCAAAGGGGTGATATTCAATGAAGGAGCCATCAGATTCATCTGCCTCTGCAACAAAAATTTCGCCGGTTCCTCGATGGGCATTTGAGCCAGAGGCAGTTATTGTGCCACCGATCGCAAATGAGGGATCGGCGCCACAAGCTTGCAATGCAACGGCCAACATTGAAGATGTCGTCGTCTTTCCATGTGTACCTGCGACTGCAATGCTAGTTGAGTCAGACATCAGAATCGAAAGCGCAGCTGCACGAGTCAGGATATTGATTCCAAGTTCACGTGCTCGAATTATTTCAGAATTATTTGATGAAATTGCCGTTGAGTAAACAACAAGATCGGCTCCATCAACATTATCTGCTGAATGCGAACTCGCAATTTTTGCGCCTAGTGCGATAAGAGCCTTAACAACTGATGAGTCTTTTTCATCGGAACCACTGACATGAATCGAGTGCGAGAGAGCGATACGTGCTAAACCGCTCATCCCCGCTCCACCGATTCCAATAAAATGTACGCGCTTTCCGCTCAGAGTTTTCAATGGTGGTCTCATCGCTTAGCCATAGCAAACTCACCGAGGGCAACGATTTTTTCGGCTGCTGTCAGATCCAAATCCGAGCCATCTATAGGCGCCACAGCAGAGCG
>CANIBB010000129.1:0-3510 GCA_947465575.1 Actinomycetota bacterium
CTAACGCACAGCAAAGTTATGGCAGAACGTGGTTACACAATGGGAGATGCCTCGGCCTTTATGTCTTGGCATCCAGATGCGACCTCTGAATCATTCACATTGCGCGAAGGTCTAAAAGTAAGTCGGGTTACTAACGCCGATGAGTTAGCGCCCATGATTGCAGTCTTTCAATCTACATTTGAAGTCGAAGATGCAGCTATGCATATCTTTGAAGAGCTTTTCAATAATTGGGAGGTTCCACAATTCTTGTGGCTCTTACATGACAAAGGTCAACTTGTTTCAATAGTCACGAGCGTTGTTTTTGAAAATAGCTTTGGCATCTATTCAATGGCAACCCCCGAATCAGCTCAGAAAAAAGGCTATGGGGCACAGCTTTTGCAATATGTTCAGCAGCACCATGTGCGGGCAGGTCAAGACACTGGCCTGCTATTTGCCACCGATGCCGGAAAATTTCTCTATGACAAATTAGGCTGGAACACGTTGGAGTACACACAATTTTATTCTAGGAACGTGCCATCACTTTAGAAGCAAGATCTGATCTAACGGCTTCCTCACTAAATCAGGAACTTCGCAGTTTTCGGCTGGGTACCCGACTGGGAACAAAATATATGGCCGCTCTGTTACGGGACGTTCAAATATTTCATTGAGAAAGCCCATCGGATTTGGCGTATGCGTCAGCGTTGCCAACCCCATTGTGTGCAAACTAGCGATAAATAAGCCGCATGCGATTCCGACAGATTCACTGACATAATAATTCTTAACGAGGGATCCATCGGGAAGAGGTGTTGATTTTTGCGCAAAGGCGACGACGATCCACGGCACAACATCTAAATAACTCTTATCTGAGTTCGTTCCAATATGGGCCAACGCATCACGCCAGGCCGGCGGAAGCCGTCCACCTTCGTAGTTTTCCCGCTCCTCAATCTCTGCCGCTACTCGAATGCGATGTTTAACATCGGGATCATTTGTTGCAACAAAAGTCCATGGTTGTTGATGAGCCCCACTAGGAGATGTATTAGCCGTTAAGACAGCTGTCTCGATGACCTCTTTCGGCACGGGTTCATCAGAGAACATTCGCACGCTTCTGCGCCCCTCCATCAATTGATGAAATTCGTGGCCTCTGGCTAAGCCCTCTTGAATTGGAATTCGAGCTGGTTGGTATCGCATTTCGAGAGGATAGATTATTTATTAGCAAGAGGGAAAGAGGCTCTCTGGGTAATCTCCATTAAATGCTCTCATCTGGTTTTGTAGGAAGAGAATTACGCAGCCTGTGGGGCTTATTATTGCGAGCATGGATAACAATAATGAGCAGAGCCCTGGATTAAACCTTCACTTAGATCTAAAGGATGTTGGGGGAGTGTGGGCGAATTTTGCCGCTATTAAACATAGCGACTACGAATTTACAATCGATTTTGCACGACTTGATTTCTCTCCAGAGGGTGCAAATGGTGTCGTCGTATCTCGAGTAAATATTTCACCTCTCTTTGTCCTGCAACTTATTGAGGCTCTCGAGACAAATTGGGCCGAGTACTCTAAAAAAGCTATGCCACCAGAAGTTCGCGACAATTAAAGTTAGATTTCATCATCTGGGGTTATCTCCCTTTAGTAAATTCTAAGCGCTCATTAAAATTAAAGAAGTGAGAGAACCACTCTCGAATCTTTAAGGTGGCGTCGATGAAGAGATTTCTTACCGGTGCAGCCGTCCTTACCCTCGCTATTGCAATAGCCGTAGGTTTAAATGTCTGGAACGCAGCAGGCGAAATTGCTATACCGACACCGACACCTTCGGCAAGTGCAACTGCAGAGGAAATTGGTACCTTCCAAACAAAATTAGGGGATTGTTTTTTATCACTTCCTACTGCGCAGGGCTCATCAATAATCGAAAGCGTCGCCTGCACATCAGAGCATCACTGGCAGGTAGTTTTTCAGGGTGATTTAAGTGCGAGCAGTTACAACGCAGTCAAAGTTCAAGATGAAGCAAATCAGATGTGCAATGACAAAGTCGTCGCAATTATGAAGGGGCTTTCTAGCAAATCAACGGCCATTTTTGCCAATGCAAGTTTCACGGGTATGCCCGCGACTGCTGCGGCCTTCAATAAGGGTGAGCGCAGCGTTGATTGTTTCCTAGGCAGCTACTTTGAAACCTACTCAGTCGCCATAGGCAAATAATTACGCCAAAGCAGTTCAAAAATAACCGCACCCCAGGCTGACATTGTCAGTCACTGAGAGTAGTTTGGCGATATGTTCGAAATATTCCTTATGACAGTTCTGATCTACCTATTCCTTAACCGTAAGAAACGCGCCAGGAAGCCCCGCGGCCTAGATGCCGAGCTCAAAGAGCTCATCGAAAGTTCACATGATGCAACGGGGATTGGCCTTGAGATTAAAGGCTTTCTACTCGATCTGATCAATGACGAGAAGAACGATGCCGAAAAATTCTCCGATGCCCGCCTTGCCCAGGCACAGAGGATTTTAGATCGCGCAGGCCCTGGTGCGATGTACTGGATGACCGAGATCGCTACCCAGTTGGCGATGCTTGCCGCGGCGCAGATCAATTCAATACCGACAAACGTCAGCGTTGAATTACGCGAAGGTGCCACACCGGAAGACATCGTGCGCCTGGTCGTTCGACCCTAGTTTTTTCCGGCGCTTCTTAATTTGGCGAGCAAAAGTTGGTGTAAGTAGAAGTTCCATTAACCGAACTGATAATGGCCGGATGTAGCCTCGGCATCACTCTTTAAAATCTCCTTTATGAGAGTAAAGGAGAGATCTGGGTTCGCCTCAGCGATCGCGGCAATTTTAAAATAGAACTCAATCTGTTTTGGGATCGATCTATGTTCAATCGCAGCGATACGTCCGGCCACCTTCACCAAATCGTCTGAGAGCTTCACATTTGTTGCCATGGACAGGACTCCTTTGAGTTGCCACACCATACCAGAAGAGGTTCCTAAAAGTAACCTTTTGCACCAATCCCACCGATCGCCTAATTCCTTGATTGTCATTAATCCTCCCTTGTGAACCTGGAGCCATTAAATGTTGTACGACCGACAATTCTTTTATTTCATCCACAACTGCCCGGGAGTACGCTTTACATTAAGAAAACAGTGAGGAGCCCTCATGCCAATCGCCCATTACGCATACACCGCGCTGGATTGTCCAAACCCCTGGCGCCTTGCCAACTTCTATTCGCAGATTACCGACTGGCGCGTGCAGCCCTTCGAAGAGGGCGAGACGGAGGAGACCTGCGAGTGGTTAGAGCTCCACGATTTAACAGGGCGCACCACGATGGGATTTCAAAAGATAGACAACTACAAAGCCCCCACATGGCCAAGCGGTGATGTTCCGCAGCAAGTGCATATGGATTTTCACGCCCGCGATTTAGATATCACCGAGAAGAAACTGCTGGCAATCGGTGCCCACAAAGCAAGCCACCAGGTGCGACCACATAGGTTCAGGGTTTACTTAGATCCAATCGGACATCCTTTTTGCATCGTTCAAAGTGATGATGAA
>CANIBB010000130.1:0-3507 GCA_947465575.1 Actinomycetota bacterium
ACTTTGCCAGGGGCAAATTCGGAATAGTTTCTGGCAACGCTCTTGGCATCAGTCAATGTGTTTCGATAAATGAGTGGCTCATAGAAATCTATGTGCTCTATGACTTGTTGCGGATCAATTCCAACAAGCCAACTCAGATCTAATGGAGAGGTCTTTTGTGAATCAATCAATGGAGATTGATCTACAAGACAGGTGGTGACCCCTAAATCATTGGCAATTTTAGTTACGTCGCGATACAGGAATGCCACCGTCTCCTCACGCGTGCGCAAGTAATCAAGTATCTCCGGTCCAATGAGGTTAGCTAGAGATTCCTGGGTGACGGGTTGGCCAAGCCAAGGATCGCACTCATCGAGAAAAGGTTTCAAAGCCGAAATAATTTTCACCTTAAGGACCTTGGGATCGCCGCCACGTTTGGCGAAGCGGTCACAACACGATGGACAAAAGCAGAGTGAAAAAAGGAATTCTGTAGTGGCGCTAAGCTCCATAAAGAAACGTTCATGATGCTCCCCGTGCCTTGCGCCATGAAAGTGAAGCGATTCAATTAATAAAGATGAAATTCCACGCGAACATAGATCGGCACTGAGCCCGCGAACGTAGCCAGCGACTGCAGGGTTTGAAGGACATAGCTCTGAAAGAAAATGATTACCATAAACATTTGTCACGGTCGCTTCAGGGTGTCGCTTACCAAGTGCAGAATTATGTAGAAATACGGCCCAAGCGTTCACTGTAAAGCTAGCCGCCTTCGCGGAGGAGATTACTGAATCTAGCGTCGCGTTATTAAGGAGATGATCTTCTTCGTGCGGTAGCAGAGCTCCAGATTCGTATTTCGTTAGATCAGGTTTGTAATAGTGGAAACCATCCGAAAGGTATTCAAGTTGCGGACCTTGGCGCAAGAGAAAATCACGACTGGCATGGTAATTGAGCGCAAGGTTAATACCTGTAAAACCAAATTCCTGTAACTCGGAAATAACTTCGCCCGCACTTTGCCGAAAAAATGTGTAAGGAAAAGCAAAGGCATTAGATCGGGAGGATCTCACTTCACGCTTCCGGCAGTCAGGCCGCTTACCAAATACTTTTCGATGGTGATAAAGAGAATGACTACGGGAATAATTGCGATGAGAGATCCGGCAAAGAGGTAATTCCATTTGACTTCATAAAGTCCAGTTAGCAATGAAAGACCAACCGAAAAAGGCTGCTTACTAGGAGAGCTAGCTAACGTATATGCAACAACAAATTCATTCCAGGCAGCAATGAAAGTAAAGATAGCTGTTGTGACAATTCCCGGCATGGCCAATGGCAGGCTAATCAATCTAAAAGTCTGGAAGCGACTTGCCCCATCAATAAATGCCGCCTCTTCTATCTCAGCAGGAATCGATTGGAAGAAGCTAGAGAGAATCCACACAGAAAAAGCCATATTGAAGGAGGCATTTATGAGAATTAGAGCAAGGTAGGTGTTGATTAAATGCAAAATCGACATCTCTCGATAGATACCAATAAGCAAAGCAGTGGGCGAAAACATTTGCGTGATAAGCACCAACAGCAAGAAAGCCGTACGTCCGCGGAACTTATTACGAGCGATGTAGTAGCCAGCAGGAATGCTGGCAAGCAAACCAAGGATCATTGTGCACAGAGAGATGATGATGGTATTTCGGAGGTACATTCCAAAGGGCAACTCTTGGAATACCTTGATGAAGTTACTCCATTGGTATTCGGTAGGTAAGTAAGTAGGTGGGATTTCGGTATTACTCGAGTTTGGCTTCAACGCTGTAGAAAACATTGAAAGGTATGGAAAAAGAAAGAGGAATGAAACGATTAAACCAGTGATAGAGAGTGCCAACCCTTTAGAGCGAGATTGCAATTTATGTTTGGATTTAGGGTTCATTTCTTATCCATTTCTCGCCATTTTGAGAGCTTAAGAAAAACCATAATCAAAACAAGAATGACCATAAAGTTTCCAACTGCTAATGATGCCGATTGCCCAATGTCTTGGTCACGGAAGGCAACCTTGTATGCAAAAGTAGTTGTGTTATCGGTTTCGTAACCCGGACCACCTTGAGTCATGACCCAGATGATGGGGAATGAATTGAAGACATAGACAGAGTTGATGACGGCGGCAACAAGGAAGGCAGGACGGAGAAGGGGAAATACGATCGCCCAATAGCCTTTCCAGGCTCCGGCTCCATCAACACGAGCCGCTTCCATGATGTCATGCGGTATAGATTGCAAGCCAGCAAGAAGAACATAGGTTGTAAAAGGTAAAGATACCGCGACACCAACTACTAATAAGACGATGAATCCTGATTTTGCATCACCTAGCAAGTCAATTGGTTCTTCAATGATATGCAAATCTTGAAGGACTAGATTAAAAGTCCCGTAAAAAGCATTGAGAATCCATTTCCAAGATGTTGCTGTAATCACCAGCGAGGCTGCCCAAGGTACTATGACGCTATAACGAAGAAACTTCTGTCCAATAAATTTAGCATTCAGCAACTGAGCTAATGGTAGTGACAGGGCCATCGTGGCGGCAACGACAACAACCAACCAGATACCTGTTCTTATAATCGCTCCCTTGATGTCGCTGTTATCAAAGAGTGATCGATAGTTTTCTAAACCGGCCCAGCCTTTAAGGAGTCCTGTAATATCTACGCGCCGAAATGACATAAGTAAAAGTTCAACCATCGGCCATAAAACAAAGGCAACGATGAGAAAGAGCGCGGTTCCAAGCCATGGAAGAGCTTGTAAAGGTGAATCCTTTGCCCCGATTCTCTTGCTCAAAAGATTCCCCCTAGAACTATTTCTTAATGGCTTATGCCAATAATTCTAATCTAAAAGTTATACATTCTAGATTCACTACATTTAATTTGGTTAAGTTTTTAAGAAGAGGAGGATTGGAGATGCATTCTTTGCACCTCCAATCCTCCTCTCTTCTTAAAGTATTTATCGCCTAAAGAGGCGACAAATCATGAAGATGTGTTAGGCGTTTGCCGCATCACACTTCTTTTGGATGTCTTTCAGCGTCTTCGCTGGGTTCTTAACGGCAGTTGCCATCGGAGCGATAATCGCTGTCTTACATATTGACCATGAACCGACAGTTCCTGGGTAGAAGATTGCTTTAGGAAGTAGAGCAATGTATGGCCCAATGATCTTATCCTTTTCAGCGATTGCTCCAGCAGACTTTGTGGCCGGAATAAATCCGCCAGCTGCCTTGAGGAATCCTGCGTAGTTCTCGGCTATGAAGAGGAAGTCCAAGAACTTCTTGATCTCTGCTGAGCGACCATTTGCCTTGTAACCCTTGAAGTAATCCTGAACTCCGAGAGTGATATCAGTCTTTCCTGGTGCATGTGGGAATGCTCCTGCGCCCCAATTGATTGCAGAACCACCATTCTTGCTTAACCAGTCAGGTAGGAATACGCCACCGTTAACCATCGCAATCTTGCCCTTAGCAAAGAGCGTCCATGCGCAGTCAGTACGGTTACATGTTCCTGGGTTTGGTTGAGTGAGTTTCTG
>CANIBB010000131.1:0-3481 GCA_947465575.1 Actinomycetota bacterium
CCCCTTTGCCTCATTGCTGCTGACCCCAAATCCAAGCATTGAAATGAAGCGGATAGACGAGGCCAAGACCACTCCACGCTGGCCGAAGCCAACTATTATCGCCTCGGTTGTCGATGCCAAGGCCGCGGCCGAATATGCCAAGAGCAACGGGCAATCAATTGGCTTTTTTGGTGCATCCTCTTATTACGTTGAAAAAGAGAGCGGAGTTCAATCGCTATCAATCTTGAACTCACCCTTTGATCTATTTATGAGTGCGCAGACGGCACAAGTGTCGTGTGACTATATCTTTAAGATCGATCCCGATGTGGTTGTCGTGAGCGATGAAGGCGTTAATCTCTTCCAGTTCGAGGGAAAGACGCTATGTAATGTTTATATTCAACAAGATGTACCAGGAGTTCGTCCTGAACATTTTGCCGTCAAGGTTGCAAAGTAAAGGGAGCAAGAGTTAATGGAAATCGCAACTAAGTGTCCGATCTGTGAGACCGAGGGAAACGCAGTCCCTGTCTACCCATCAAATGTAGATGAGACCAGTTTTTCAACTGAGATCTTTTCAGCGCGCAGACTTCCAGATCGCCGCCACTACCAGTGGGTCCGCTGCAATAAGTGCACTTTGCTGCGCTCTGATCCAGTTTTAGATGTTGATTTAGAAAAGCTCTATGTCGAATCAACTTTTGATTACTCAACTGAAGTTGATGGATTGAAGAAGACATACTTTAATCTTGTGAAGAAAGCCCTTGGCGGAAAGAAATTTAAGAAATCTATCTTTGAAGTCGGTGGCGGAAATGGTTTCTTCTTAGAGGCTGCCAAAGATGGTGGCTTTGCAAACGTTGCCGGTGTTGAGCCGAGTACCGAAGCAATTAACGCTGCTCGAGCAGATATTAAGCCGCACATGATTGCCAGCATGATGAAGGCGGGCGTCCTTGCAGATAACTCTTTTGAGGTCGGAACGATGTTTCACACCCTGGATCACTTAACCGATCCAGTATCAACACTTAAAACCTGCGCCGATGCACTTCAAAAAGGTGGGGTCTTTGTCGTGGCGATCCATAATGAGCGCTCATGGTCGGCGCGATTGATGGGTGAGCGATCACCGATTATCGATGTTGAACACACTCATTTATATACACGTAAATCTGGTGAGGCGTTGTTTAAGAAGATTGGCTTTATCGATGTGCACTCCGGGGCATATAACAATCACTACTCACTTGCCTACATTTTGCATCTGATTCCGATCTCTCGAACTTTCCGCAAGCGCGTACTAGAAAGCTCAATCGGAACACTTCTGAGCAAAATAAAAGTGATAGTCCCACTTGGAAACATGTGGGTTGCAGGTACTAAGCCCTAAATCCATTGGGCTCACTGCCGGGGCTCAGATGCTTCTCAGGAAATAGGTATCTAATAGCCCTATGACCCAGCCAACCCGTATTTATAAGCACTCAAGCGCCGGCACCGACTGGGCCGCCTTATTGGTCGGCGGTGGTCTCGGCTTAACTCTGGCGCTGCAACTTACGACGGTTCGCAAGAGCGATTTCATGACGGTCTATGCAAATGTGGCATCGCTATCTCGCTTACTGGCCCTAGTCGGAACATATTTTGCAATCGTTGGAATCTTTCTGGTCGCGCGAATTCCTTGGGTCGAACGCGGCGTTGGCCACGATCGCTTGGTGACGTGGCATCGCAAGTTAGGGCCGTGGTCCTTGTATGCAATCGGTGCGCATGTTCTCTTAGTGATCATCTCTTTCGCCGGTCAAGATTCGATTCCACTGTATAAAGAGCTGTGGGAAATGCTCAATACATTTGACTGGATGTGGTTTGCACTTGCAGGATTCTTCTTGATGGTTTTGGCTGGGGTTACTTCATATAAAAAAGCCCGCGCGAAGATGAGTTATGAAACCTGGTGGATTGTCCACATCTATACATATTTTGCAATCGCAGCATCTTTTATGCACCAAGTTCTCAATGGTCAGATGTTTATTGGCCATCCACTTAATCGCGCTTATTGGACTTTGCTCTATGTATTGATGGCCTTCTCGATTGTGTATTGGCGCTTTGGTGTGCCATTGGTACGTTCAATGAAAGTTAATTTGAAAGTTGAAAAAGTAGTTGTCGAAGGGCCGGGCGTTGTCTCGGTCATCATGAAGGGTCGCAACTTAGATCGATTAGGCGCACAGGGCGGACAGTTCTTTGGTTGGCGCTTTTTAACTCGCGGACACTTCTTAATGTCGCATCCATATTCCTTATCGGCCGCCCCTACGCAGCACTTAATGCGAATCACTGTTAAAGATCTCGGTGACCACTCACGTTCCTTAGCATTTTTAAAGCCAGGCACTCGCGTATTTGTTGAAGGGCCGTATGGTGCATTTACCGCCGGACGTAGCACCCGCCCGCATGTTGTTTTAGTTGGCGGAGGCGTCGGAATCACGCCCGTGCGCGCCTTAATCGATGAGTTCAACGGTGGCGTGCAGATGGATTTGATTTATCGCGCCTCAAGAGAAGTCGATTTAGTTCTACGTGAAGAGTTGGATTACCTAGCTTTCAATAGCGGCGGATCGATTCGTATTCACTATTTAGTGGGCTCTAGAAAAGAGCATCCAATGGATGCGGAATCTTTAAACCGTTTGGTTCCGCAGTTTGCCGACTCTGATATCTACATCTGCGGACCTGAAGCCTTGGTCAGCGCCGTGCGCAAGGCGGCCGAAGATAGCGGTGTTCCGAAGAATAGATTCCATGACGAGGCCTTCGCCTTCCATAAGGAGTAAAACCCGCAGATAAGGTTGTGGCCGTTCTCAGATACTCCTCAGGTTCGTGCTGTTAGGTATGACAAGTAAGGGCAAGCAAGAGTGAAAGGTCGGACAGATGAAGCGCGGATTGCTAATTGCAGGTGGCACGTTAGGCGGCCTCGGTGCGGTCATGTCCATCACGCCCCCACAGTTGTCATCAACTAGCTCTTTATCTATGGGCGATATGGCAGCTGTCAGTGGCGCAGCAGCGGCTCCATCACAAGCGCCAGCTGCATCGACCAGTGCGTCGGCGGCGCCATCTCAGAGTGCGACGGCTACTAAGCCCGCTGCTACTAAGAAGGCGACAAATAAGCCTGCATCTAAGGCAACTACAAATTCAAATACGAATTCAAATACGAACTCAGTGGCTGCTACAACCGATCCAACTCCGGCGGCGGTAGCCACTACGGCTACTCCGGCTGGTGTTAATGGGACATTTACTGGGCCGAGTATTTTCGTACAGTACGGAAATGTTCAAGTGCAGATTACTGTTGTAAACGGAAGAATTACCGATGCAAAAGCCGTAGTTGCTCCCAGTGGTAAAAATGATCGCTATACAAATATGGCGGTACCGGTTTTAAAGAAGCAGACTCTTGCCGCGCAGAGCGCCAATATCCAAGGCGTATCAGGGGCTTCATATACCTCTTATGGTTGGTATACATCGCTACAAGGAGCGCTCGCTAAAGCTGGAATGTAAAGCG
>CANIBB010000132.1:0-3428 GCA_947465575.1 Actinomycetota bacterium
GCCTCAAACCTCTTGCTTATCCCTGCCAGATTCGGTGGACTTAGCCCGTGCCAGCCAGAATGGGGATGAAGAAGGGCGACTTGATTCTAGAGGTCGGCCGCAGCGATGACAGCGATATAAAGCTTCGAGAGCAGATATCTGCGATAACTGGAACAGAGTTCTTGAGCGGGCATATTCAAGATGTTGTCGATGCCGTCATCATTTGGTGGCGCGATGGCGATGGCGATCTAGTCGATGAGCTCATGGATTCACTCACTTATTTATCTGCCAGCGGTGCAATATGGGTGCTTACTCCTAAAGTAAATCGTGATGGCCACGTCGAGCCGAGCGATATTCAAGATGCTGCGCCTATCGCTGGTCTGAGCCAAACTTCATCGTTATCGATTGCACCAGATTGGACGGCGACACGTCTAGTGGCACGCAAGGCGGGCAAACGATAGATTTACGCCCATGATAACAATTGGCCAAGCCGCTCCAGATTTTGAATTAGTTAATCAGCATGGTGAGAAAGTATCGCTATCATCATTTAAAGGCGAAAAGAATGTTGTAGTTCTTTTTTATCCCTTTGCTTTTTCCGGAATTTGCACTGGTGAACTGTGCGCACTTCGTGATGACCTCGCAGCTTTTCAAAATGATAATGTTCAATTACTTGCAATCTCATGCGATCCAATGTTTTCACTACGGGCATTTGCCGAGCACGAGGGATACAAGTTCCCATTGCTCAGCGATTTTTGGCCACATGGCGCAGTCGCTAAGGAGTACGGCGTATTTGATGAAGAGCGCGGACGATCAACTCGTGGAACTTTCGTAATCGATAAAGCGGGCATTCTGCGCTGGCAGGTCATTAACGGCGCCGGTGATGCTCGAAATGCAGGCGACTATAAGGCGGCGCTTGAAGCTCTGTAAGCTCGATTTACCTATTTCGATAGACCTGAAGTAAGATTCCCCAGTACTCATTATGAGTGCGGGTGCTTAGCTCAGTGGTAGAGCGTCTCGTTTACACCGAGAATGTCGGGGGTTCGAAACCCTCAGCGCCCACAAGAAGTGTTCGGAGGAGTTGATCATGAAGGCAAGCCCAAGTGATCAACGTCAGATAGTTGATATAGCCCGCTTTGATCAAGTGACCACAGCCCTAAACCATAAAGTTGCAACCCTTCCTGAGCACGCGCTTTTAGCAAATGTCACAACAAAATCAAATAACGCTCGAGATCTACGCATTGGCGCACAGACCGAACTCAGCGATGTAAAACGCGAACTCTTGCGGGCCGAGGCCGATGTAGAGCAGATAGTTCTTCGAATTACACGCGATGAAGCCCGCCTCAATGGCGGGTCGGCATCGCCTAAAGAGTTAGAGCAGCTTCAACATGAAGTGGGAACGTTAGGCGCGCGCAGGGCAGAGCTTGAAGAGGTCGAGCTTGAAATCATGATGCGAATCGATGATATAAATTCGCGTATTACCGAACTCAGTTTAGAAGAGGCGACTTATGCAGCCGAAATTGCCGACCTTGAAATCCGCAAAGAGAATGCGCTCGCGACGTTAAATAACGAGCTTGAATCTGTGGCGAGAGAGAGAAGTGAGACCCTCGCCTCTATTGCACCTGATTTCGTTGCTCTGTATGAAAAAATCCGAGCATCAAATAATGGCACTGGAGCGGCGGCTTTAATCGCCGGAAGTTGTAATGGTTGTCATCTCTCCATTAACGCTGTTGAACTTAAGCGCATCACAGATTTATCTGATGACGAGGTTATCCGCTGCGAAGAGTGCCGGTGCATTTTGGTACGCGGAGTTTAATTAGATGGCCCGCCATTTTCAGATAACTGCCGATGGCGGTTCACGTGGCAATCCTGGACCAGCAGGTTATGGCTCTGTTATCACCGAAAATGGATCTATTGTCGCCGAGCTCTATGATTTTATCGGGATAGCAACAAATAACGTTGCTGAATATAGCGGGCTCATCGCCGGCCTAACTGCCGTTAATTCAATCGATCCAGCGGCAACAATTGATGTAAAGATGGATAGCAAATTAGTTGTCGAGCAGATGTCAGGTCGATGGCAGATAAAGCATGCAGATATGCGATCACTTGCAGCCGATGCGCGCGCTGCACACTCGCCTGAGTTAGTTAGTTATACATGGATTCCTCGCGATGAGAACTCTCACGCCGATCGCTTAGCTAATAAAGCACTGGATCAGCAGGCTGGTGGGGGAGAGATAGTCTCAATCCGCAAGAACTACTTAACCGAACGCCTCATGAGCACTGAAAAGGCAACAACAATATTTCTTGTACGCCATGGCGAGACTCCTCTAACGCCCTTTAAGAAGTTTTCGGGCTACGGCCCACTCAACCCAGAGCTAACTGAAGAGGGCCTGGCTCAAGCCGAACTTGTAGCTAAGGCGATTGCCCGACTCAATCCAGAGGTAATCATCGCCTCTCCGCAAAACCGAACAAGACAAACGGCCGAAGCGATTGCACGGATAACTGGTCTACCAATCAACTTTGATGAACTCTGGATCGAATGCGGCTTCGGAATTTGGGATGGAATGTCCATCGAAGAGGTAAAAGAAAAATATCCAGCCGATTATCACTCCTGGGTTAGTTCAACGAGTATTGCTCCTCCGCAGGGTGAGTCCTATGACGCAGTTGCTCTTCGTATTGATGAAGGACTTGAAAAAATCGTTGCAATGTATCCGGGACAGCGCGTTGTTGTTGTGAGCCACAACGGAGTGATCAAGACAGCTGCCAAACTAGTAATTGGTGCTGGGGCAGATGCAATCTTTCATATAGATATTTCACCCTGTTCAATTACGACGGTTTCAATCTGGCCGAGTGATGGCCTGCGTGCGCTGCGAACTCTTAACGAGCAGGCTCACTTACACATTTAATCCAAAATCTGGCTAGCTCTTGGTGGCCAAAGATCGTTGGATGTATTCCATCTTCAGCCAATTCAATCATCGGAATAGTTTTCGCCAATGTGTTCAAATGTGAATCGAATGGAACAAGGATTGCATTAAAGGCTGCTGCCATCTCATGAACAACGGCGATTTTGGGATCAAGATCTTCGCGCCAGGAATTCATTTCATCGTTGACTGCGAGTAAAAAAGGCTCGCATAGAATAAATTTTGGGTTGCATGCTGCCTTTGTCGAAGACAATAAGCGATGATAACGCTCGCGGAAATCCTCGATGGTAGTGATGTTATTGTCATCGTATCGTCGCCACGTATCATTGATGCCTATAGCGATGGAGAGCAATGCCGGTTTATGGTCCAAAACATCGACCTTCCAACGATTTTCCAAATCTATTAAACGATGGCCACTTGTGCCAACGTTAATTATCTCGCCACTGAGAGCCCCGCTTCGAGCGATTTCCCTGACATAGCCATCGCCAAAAGGTGGCTCTATATCGCGGCCGCAATCGGTGACACTGTCAC
>CANIBB010000133.1:0-3360 GCA_947465575.1 Actinomycetota bacterium
CCTCACCTGCAGGCCACCCTCCAACATTGGGCGGTGAAAAAGGAACTTGGCTCAATTTATCCAAGAATCCAATCAACTGACCGGGCGTAAGTAACTGCGAGGGCGTTAATTCAAGTGCGCGACATGCAGAGATAAACCATTCAACGGGGGATTTAACCAAAGCAAAGCTTGGATTACTCATTGCTGAATCAGTTGCCATTGCGGCAACTGCGCTTGCAATATTACGATCTGCAAATCCCGATTTTGCAACAAAACTAACCGGCATCTCTTCAGTGCTTGAGATGAAACGGTACCAAAACCGTTCGGCGATAAAAGTTGCACAGTCATCACGCGATACAAGAAAATCGGCCAATGTGTCCCCAGTAAAAACAGTAACCTTACCAAGCAATGTGACTGGATTTGCATCTCGTCGATTTTGATTAACAGTTACTGTGCCATTACTTCGCACAACTTGGTAGCCAGTTAGGGCTCGTGCAATCGCTTTTACATCATCTTCGCTGTAGCGATTAACTCCTAAAACAAAGAGCTCCATCAATTCACGCCCTAAGTTTTCATTAGGCGCTTTAACTGTGCTGTCTTGACCATCTAACCAAAATTGCAGCGCACCATCATTGAGCATTGCCTTAACCATCGCATTAAAATTACCAAGTGAGTTTGCGCGCAGAGTTTTATTTTGGTTAAACATCGGCAATGGATAATTCAGTTTTTGAATAGACGTGGCCCAGTGGCCATGCCAAAACCAAACCATTCGTTCCGTTAAGCCATGATCACTTAAGGCCATGCGATCTAGCCACCACAGAATCATCTGCTCACTTTGGTAGCGCATTGCAATAGCAAAGGGAACAACCTCTGGCGTATTTGCATCTGGGCGCTTGCCTAAATCGTTAATTTCAGGCTCTTTAATATTGGAGGCACCGATATCAACCGTCGGAACTGTCAAAAACTTCGTTCGTGTGGGTCCAACACCATCTTTTATTGCTTGAGCATATTCACCTGGACGAGGCCCGAAACTAAAGCGATGAAATAAACGCGAGGTTTCAAGACGCTTGATATTCATGTGCAGACTGTAAGGGTGAAAAGTTAATGTTTAGTCGGTTTTAGATGAACCCACATACAACCCACATGGTTTAGCCGCGAGATAGTAGGCTCGCCCGCATGAGTTCACGCGAAGCGCTAAAAAATCAGATCGTTAATAAGGCCGTTGTTCACGGAAAAGTCATCTTGTCATCTGGCAAAGAGGCCGATTACTACGTTGACCTGCGCCGCGTAACTCTCGATCACGAAGCTGCGCCATTAGTTGGCGAAGTAATGTTGGAGCTTACAAAGGATTTGGATTACGAAGCCGTCGGTGGTTTAACTCTAGGCGCTGATCCAGTTGCAACTGCGATGATGCATGTTGCTGCGCAGCAAGGAAAGAAGATTGACTCGTTCGTTGTTCGAAAGGCTGAGAAAGCTCATGGACTTCAGCGCCGTATCGAAGGCCCTGATGTAAAAGGCAAGCGCGTATTAGCCGTTGAAGATACATCAACTACTGGCGGATCTGTTCTCATGGCAGTTGATGCACTACTTGAAGCCGGTGCAATCGTTGTTGGTGTTGCAGTGATCGTCGAACGCGGCGCGGCACCAAAGATTAAAGAGGCTGGTTATGAATACCGCGCAGCATTCCAGTTAGAGGATTTAGGTCTTTAACTTATTTGTGATGCTTGCGAGTTTGCCACTCACGAAAGAGTTCAATAAATACTGGGATCAAACTGGCAAAGACGATAGCCCCGATAATCGGAAGCAAGTACGCATCAACTGATCCCTTTAATTTGTCTCCAAGAACCAAACCAAGACCAATTACCGTCTCAGTCCAGATAACTGCGCCAAGTGCGTTATAGAAGAAAAACTTTTTCTTATCTACTCCGACAACGCCACACATCGGATTGATCAGGGTGCGCACGAATGGAACAAAGCGCGCAAAAATTAGCGCCTTACCGGTACCGTATTTACGTAGCCACTTTTCTGTAGTCACCACTTTTTGGTGGTTGAATACTCGGCCATCAGGACGGTCAAATAGTTTGGGCCCATATTTATGGCCAAAAAAATAGCCGACGAGCCCGCCAAGGGTTGCCGCCAATGGGGCGCCAATAACTAGAGCTATCGCTGAAAGATGGGCATCTCCTAAGATCGCAGCCCCTGAGCCGGAAGCGGCAATTCCTGCGATAAAGAGGAGGGAATCTCCAGGAAAGGCCAGACCGATGAGCAGACCGGTCTCGGCGAAGATTATGCCGAGTACTCCAGCCAGACCGAGGTCGGCAACGATCGAATGAGCGTCAAAGAGATTCATCGGGAGAGCCTAGCCCTGACCGAGCCAAAAGGTAGAGGCCATTAGGCAGGGGTTCCTCCGTAATGAGCGATATCCAGAGATAAGTTCTTTGAGGGAGGGGTGGCAATAGATAGGTATGTTTTCCCTTTTTGGCCCCTTTGTGCCTAAACTTCCCTAGTCTTCGCGCCGACCTATCCGACTAGGCGCCCTGAAACTCCAACGGAGGAGAACTTATGCGTGCTTCAAGCACCGTATCACTCGTGCAAGTAACCGGATCAAACCTCAACCTCGTCTATGTGGTTCTAGCGATTTCGCTCGGAGCCCTTGGCGTTGCCTATGCATTACGTGCACAGGTATTGGCGGCCAGTGATGGCACAGCCAAGATGCGCGAAATCGCAGAGGCAGTTCAAGAAGGAGCGGCGGCCTTTTTATCTCGCCAGTTCCGCACCCTTTCTTACTTCGTAGCAATCGTCTTCGTGCTTTTATTTGCACTTCCAGGTGATGCCGATATTCGTATCGGTCGATCAATCTTCTTCCTTGTCGGCGCAGCATTTTCTGCACTCGTCGGTTATAACGGAATGTGGCTCGCAGTTCGCGCAAATGTGCGCGTTGCCGATGCCGCTCGTAATAAGGATGGCCAGAAGGCCGTTCAAATCGCTTTTCGTACTGGTGGCGTCGTTGGTATGACAACTGTGGGACTTGGCCTAATTGGTGCATCCCTTGTTGTAATTATCTACCGCGAAAACGCCCCATCAGTTCTTGAAGGCTTTGGCTTTGGCGCAGCGATGCTCGCAATGTTCATGCGCGTCGGCGGCGGAATCTTTACTAAGGCTGCCGATGTTGGAGCAGACCTTGTTGGTAAAGTAGAAAAGAATATTCCAGAAGATGACCCACGTAACGCGGCGACAATTGCCGATAACGTCGGAGATAATGTCGGAGACTGCGCCGGAATGGCCGCAGACTTATTCGAGTCATATGCAGTAACACTTGTTGCGGCCTTGATTCTTGGAAAAGCCGCATTCGGTGATGCCGGACTTATCTATCCATTAATC
>CANIBB010000134.1:0-3346 GCA_947465575.1 Actinomycetota bacterium
CACCAACTGCGATTTGCATCAAAGGATTTAACTTCTTAATCGGTGCTAGAAATGAGAGGTTTCCGTATAGTTTGTTGTCGGCATTTTCGCGAACGGCGCAGGTGTTAAAAACTACGATATCTGCCTGCTCGCCTTCGATGACAGGAACGTAACCGGCTTCATCGAGCAGACCAGCGATGCGCTCGGAGTCATGAACATTCATCTGACAGCCGTATGTTTCAACGCTGTAGGTACGGTTCATGTGCCTATCGTAGAGCCTTAACTAGAGAGCAATAACTTCAATCTCAAAGGTTGAACGGTTAACTACTGCGCAATGGTGATTTTCTAGGCTCTTCCAACCAGGTTGATTCCATCCACTTGAGGCAAAGAGGACGCCTTCGGGGGTAGGCAGGTATTTAATCTCGTAATAATCATCAGGTGCCCAGTCCGGCTTCTTCTGACTATTGTGCTCGCTCACCGTTATGAAGAAATCTCGATTCATGAGCATGCAGTTCAGACTCGTTGTTTCGCCATGTTCTTTAATTATTTTTAGTGCGCTTTTAATGCCATCTACCAAACCTAGCTTTTCAATTTCCGTCATTACTAAATAGAAATAACGCTCACTATCGGTATCACCGACAATCAGTGGAAGAAATTTTGGATTGATAAACGGGGCAATTGCATCGGGTGGAAAAATCGAGCCGTTGTGAATAAATGAATAGTCCCCATACATAAAGGGGTGCGTATTATTTTCACTATTTGATAATCCCTTTGTCGCCCAACGAAGATGCAACAGCGCTCCATCGGCAACATTCTGAGAGACAGTGTTATCGAATGTACTACTTTGTACTGCCGACTCTACTTTTTTCTCAAGAACCGTGTGGCTACCCCCTTTATCAACGGTAGAAAGTCCCCAACCATCACAATGAACGGAGGAAAGTGCGACAAAATCCGAAAATTCATTTCCGACTAAGGCTGGAAACGAGGTTTTACTTGGCGACACGTAGCCCATTAGCCGGCACATTTCTCGGTAATCCTCTTCCCTTTAAGTCACACTATGAGGTAGAAATGCTACACCCGAAGAGTCTCAAGGAGGAGTACATCTTGGCAATTACAAATGATGACGAAAAACGGTTAGCTGAACTCGGATACAAACAGGAGTTAAATCGATCCTGGTCGGGTTTTTCTAACTTTGCGATTTCATTTTCAATCATCTCAATCCTGGCAGGTTGCTTCACTACATTTGCTCAGGCATGGAACAACGGCGGACCTGTTGCAATTTCAATTGGTTGGCCAATAATCTCATTATTTATTCTCATCATTGGTTTTTGTATGTCAGAGCTTGCATCTGCATATCCAACTTCCGGTGGAATTTATTGGTGGGCATCAAAGCTGGGCGGACCAAAGGCCGGCTTCTTTACAGGTTGGCTTAACTTAATTGGTCTCGTATCAGTTACTGCATCTGTCGGTTATGGTGCTGCCAGCTTCCTGAATGTAATCCTTGGAGCACAGTGGCCAAGCTATGCAACTGACTTCCTTGGTGGCGACTACATCAAACAGCAGTTCTTCCTCTTTTTAGCAATCATACTTCTTGTGACGTTGATAAATATTTACAGCGGTCATTTGCTATCGCTATTTAACAATATCTCGGTATGGTGGCACGTTTTTGGTGCATTAATCGTTATTGGAATCCTTCTATTTGTTCCTAGCGAGCACCAGACACTCTCGTGGATGTTTACTACAAAGATTAATAGCTCTGGATTTAGCGATAACTCCTATTGGCTATATGTCCTGCCACTTGGATTCTTGCTCACCCAGTACACAATCACTGGCTTTGATGCATCTGCACACCTTTCAGAGGAGACACATGATGCACACATAAACGCCGCTAAGGGAATCTGGAAGTCAATCTTCTACTCAGCAATCGGTGGTTACATCCTATTGATGGCCTTCCTATTTGCTGCGACTAAGGTCGACATGATTAGCTCCTTTGATCCAGCGGTTAACCCATTCGGTGGTGGCTCTGTAATTGCAGTTCTGTACAGCGCACTTGGTGGCGGAGTTGCATTTAAGCTCGTCATGATTATTACCACTGCTGGCCAGATCTTCTGCGTAACAGCCTGCTTAACTTCATGTTCACGCATGATGTACGCCTTCTCGCGAGATGGCGCTGTTCCCGGAGGCAACCTATGGAAGAAAGTTAACAAGCACCATGTTCCATTGAATGCGGTGTTGGCTTCTTCTCTCGGTGGAATCGTTATGACACTTCCAGCACTATGGAAGAGTCCAACGGGTGCTCCTACTGCATTTTACGCAGTTGTATCAGTCTGTGTGATCTCGCTTTATCTTGCATTCCTGATTCCAATTTACTTGCGCCTTAAGGCTGGAGATTCATTTAAAGCCGGTGCATGGACTCTTGGATCTAAGTACAAGTGGATGAACATCGTTGCAGTTGCAGAGATAGCAATTATCTCTGTCTACTTCATCTTGCCATTCTCACCAGCTGGAACTCCTGGTAATAAAGACTTTACTTGGACTGCAGTTAACTACGCGCCAATTATCACTGGTGGCGCGCTAATTATCCTCGCAGCTTGGTGGAGCTTGTCTGCCAAGAAGTGGTTCACAGGCCCACGAAGCAACATCAACTCATAATAAGAGAACTAACACTAAAACCCCTGTCGCGAAAGCGGCAGGGGTTTTTCTTTGTGGATTTACGGCTTGGAAGTAGATAGCATCACCTCATGAAATCAATGTCGATTGAAGCGTTAAAAGCAGGAGTAGCCGACGGATCAATAGATACCGTCGTAGTTGCAATGACCGATATGCAGGGCCGCTTAACTGGCAAGCGTATCCATGGTCAGTTCTTTATCGATGAGGTCTTAAAACACGGTACTGAGGGCTGTAACTATTTACTAGCCGTTGATGTTGATATGAATACCGTTGAAGGCTACACAATGTCTTCATGGGAGCGCGGCTATAGTGACTTTGCTCTAGTGCCCGATATGAGCACGCTACGTTTAATCGATTGGCAGCCGGGAGCAGTTTTGGTTCTAGCCGATGTGCAGTGGCTTGATCACACCGATGTCGTCGCCTCTCCCCGCCAGATTTTGCGCAAGCAGGTTAAGGCTCTGGCAGATGCCGGCATGGAGGCTATGTGCGGAACCGAATTAGAGTTCGTGGTTTACAAAGATACGTATGAAGAGGCATGGAATAAGGGTTACAAAAACCTAATCCCAGTCAATCAATACAACGTTGATTACTCAATTTTAGGTGGCTCACGAATTGAACCTCTCCTCCGCCGCATTCGCCTATCAATGGCCAAGGCTGGAATGACCGTTGAATCTGTCAAGGGTGAATGTAACTTTGG
>CANIBB010000135.1:0-3323 GCA_947465575.1 Actinomycetota bacterium
AATCTCAGATGCGTTATGCAACGTTGCATTTGTCACGGTAGAGCCTGCGACCTTAACTGGTTCCATGAAGGCAAATGGCGTTACACGTCCCGTGCGACCGATACTGACTTTAATATCTAGCAAGCGAGTTGTAACCTCTTCGGGCGGATATTTAAAAGCAATCGCCCATTTTGGTGCGCGTGAGGTAAAACCCAGTCGAGACTGCTCAGTAATTGAATCGACTTTAATAACTACGCCATCGATCTCATGCTCGATATCGTGGCGGTGAAGACCATAATGTTCAATATATTTTTCAACCTCTTGCCTTGTCGAACATACTTTTATTCGCTGGCTTGTAGGTAACCCCAACTCTTTCAGAACTGCGTAGGCCCCGCTTTGTGATTCAAATTCAATGCCTTTACGGGCTCCAACACCGTGAACAACTACTGAGAGTGGACGCCCGGCGGTAACGCGCGGATCTTTTTGGCGAAGTGAACCAGCTGCCGCATTTCGGGGATTTGCAAAGAGTGGCTTACCTAACTCTTCCAATCCATCATTTAACTCGTTAAAGGCTGCGAGCGGGAAGAAAACTTCGCCTCGAATCTCAATAAGAGTTGGAATCTTTGCACCAACCAGAAGATGAGGCAGGTTTTTAATAGTCTTAACATTAAGGGTGACATCCTCACCTGTTACTCCATTACCGCGTGTCAGACCACGGATTAACTGGCCGTTCTCATAGGTCAAATTTATTGCAAGACCATCGACTTTTAGTTCGCATAAATACGTCGGTGCAGATATCTCTTTTTCGACACGATCAAACCATCCTGAAAGTTCGTCCTTATCAAAGACGTTATCAAGGCTCATCATCTTTTCGATGTGATCGTGCTGTGTAAATGAAGTTGCAAAACCCCCACCAATTCCAAGAGTTGGTGAATCGGCCTCGCGAAGCTCAGGATATTTAGCTTCAAGTGCAGTGAGTTCACGGAGAAGCCCATCGAACTCAGAATCGGTAATCGTTGGTGCATCTAAGACGTGGTATTTAAATTGATGATCACGAATCTCACTTGTGAGTTCGCTCATTCGACGGCGAGCTGTATTACTCACTTACTGCGTCTCACAAATAGTCGCCGACCCAACTACGCGATCACCATCATAGATAACCATCGCTTGACCGGTTGCAAGTCCAAGTAGCGCAGAATCAAGAACTGCAACAAGTAAACCGTTTTCTACAGAGTACGTACATGGCAAGGCGGCGCCATGGGCCCGAATCTGAACAAAGCCACGGTGCTCACCTTCAGCGATCGCGGGTCCGCACCAGACTGGCCGCTCACCACGCATTATTGTGATTGCTAACTCTTCACGCGAACCTACAACAACGGTATTTGTAACGGGCTCAATCTTTAGTACAAATCGCGGTGAGCCATCTGCAGTCGGAATCGTAAGACCCAAGCCTTTGCGTTGCCCGATCGTGTATGTATAGGCGCCTTTGTGTTCGCCGATCTTTGTACCGCTTTGATCAACGATTGCACCAACGTCACTGCCTAGGCGATCGCGTAACCAACCTGCGTTATCTCCCGATGGAACAAAGCAGATGTCGTGACTATCGGGCTTTTGAGCAACCGCTAATCCGCGCGCCTCGGCCTCTTTGCGAATATCAATCTTTGTTGTATCGCCAAGTGGAAAAATCGCACCGGCAATCTGTTCGACAGTTAATACGGATAGAACGTACGACTGATCCTTTGAGTGATCGACTGCACGATGCAATGTCTTTCCACGCTCACTAATCTGTGTTCGCGCATAATGCCCAGTAACCACACCATCAAAACCCATAGCACGTGCACGATCTAAGACTGCGGCAAATTTAATTTTTTCATTACAGCGAAGACAGGGATTCGGAGTTCTACCAGCCGCGTATTCAGCCAGAAAATCCTCAACTACGCCATCATGAAACTCTTCGGCCATATCCCAAATATAAAAAGGAATGCCAATCACATCGGCGGCGCGACGGGCATCATGTGAATCTTCGATTGTGCAACAGCCACGTGCACCTGATCGGTATTTCTGAGGATTAGCAGATAGAGCCAAGTGCACACCAATTACTTCATGACCTGCCTCAACTGCGCGGGCAGCGGCTACTGCCGAATCCACGCCACCGCTCATCGCCGCAATTAACTTCATTTAAGGTTTGCCGCCCTTCCACGGGCAATTACATCAGGCAGTACTGACACAACAAAATCGCAATCACTTGCCGAACTTGTCGCTCCAAATGAAAAGCGCAGGGATGACTGCGCAGTTATTTCGCTATGACCCATCGCAAGCAGAACATGGCTTGCCTCATGTACGCCAGCACTGCATGCAGAGCCAGTTGAACATGAGACGTGTTGGGCATCCATGAGCAGCAACAAAGTATCGCTCTGCGTCCCTGGGAAAGTGATATTTACAATTCCGGGTAACCGCATCGATGAAAGACCATTTATTACAGCATCTGGAATCAAGGACTGCACGGCGGATATGAAGCGATCGCGTAATCCTGCCACTGCACCAGCGTTGTAATGCGAACTAGTCGCCGCCGTTGCAAAGCCAACTATTCCAGGGGCATTTAATGTGCCGCTTCGTATTTCGCGCTCTTGTCCCCCGCCATGCAAAAGAGATGGAATCTCAACTGTGCGTTTTAAAATTAGTGCGCCAATTCCGAGAGGACCACCAATCTTGTGTGCACTTATTGTCATTGCAGTTACGTCCAACTGAGCAAATGACAGAGGCGTTTTCTTAAAGCTCTGTACGGCATCAGTGTGTACCGGTATCTCACCGGCAATTGCAACTACTTCGGTGATTGGTTGCAAAACCCCGGTTTCATTATTTGAATGCATCACAGAGATGACTGCAATCTCACCACGACGAGCTGCGACTAAATCTTTTAGAAAATCTAGATTAATAACTCCATCGTTATTTACTGGGATTTCAATTACTTCAGCCTGCTCATGTGTTGCAAGCCAATGTGCTGGATCTATAATCGCATGATGCTCGATACTTGAAATTACGACGACATGCTTTCCATTATCGCGCCCAGCCCAGTACAGGCCTTTTAATGCGATGTTATTTGCTTCAGTACCAGAGGCGGTAAAGATGACTTCACTTGGAAGGCAGCCAACTTCCTTTGCAATGAGCTCGCGTGCATCCTCTAATGTTTTTCGTGTTGCACGACCATGAGTATGCAGACTTGATGGATTACCAAGGGCAGCTAATTGATTAGTCATCGCAATAAGTGAGCTTTCGACCATTGGTGTAGTTGCTGCATGGTCGAGATAGATCGATGGCATGGGCTAATCCTAGGACTTACGTGC
>CANIBB010000136.1:0-3287 GCA_947465575.1 Actinomycetota bacterium
ACGAGGTATCGCCCAATACAGTGGACCGTAAGTGATACTGCAATCGTTCTCTCTGGCATTGTGATGGTAGGTCTATCGTGATTAAGTTCTCGAACGTCTCACTTGTCTATCCGCATTCAATAACAACTGTCATTGAAGGACTTAACCTTGAAATCGCCGAAGGTGAGTTAGTTCTAGTTATAGGTCCAACGGGCTCAGGAAAATCATCTCTGCTTCGTTTAGTAAATGGACTAGTTCCCCATCACACAGGCGGCATCCTGGCCGGTGAAATCACTGTCGATGGTCTATCCACGCGTGAAGTTAAGCCCGGCGGGCTTGCACACTTAATTGGAATCGTTGGGCAAAATCCAATCAATGGCTTTGTTGCAGATACCGTAGAAGAAGAGTTGGCATTTGCAATGGAGGCGTTGAATCTGCCAAACGAGTTAATGCGAAAACGAGTCGAAGAGGCTCTGGATTTAATGTCACTTGCCGCGCTTCGAACTCGCAATATTGCAACGCTAAGTGGCGGAGAACAGCAACGAGTAGCAATCGCTAGTGCACTAGTGATGCACCCTAAAGTCTTGGTTTTAGATGAGCCAACAAGTGCACTTGACCCGATCGCCGCAGAGGAAGTTCTCTCGATTATTCATCGCTTAGTCCATGACTTAAGTCTGACTGTCATTATCGCCGAACATAAATTAGAGCGCGTTATTGGCTTTGTCGATCGAATAGTTTTGATCCAAGGTGACGGCTCGACGGTAATTGGTAGTGCAGAAGAAATAATGGCAATCTCAACGATTGCTCCCCCGATTGTGCATTTAGCTCGAGCTCTCGGACTATCCCATGCTGGGCTTTCTGTCCGAGATATGCGTCGGGCAACCCAAGAGTTGCGTGAGTCAACACCGATTACCCACGTCAGCTCGACTGATCCCAGTTCGATCGCCGTCATTGAAGTGAAAAAACTTTCCCTTGCCTATGGAGAAAAGTTTGCTCTTAACTCGATAACAACGACGATCTTCGATAATGAAATCGTGGCGGTAATGGGACGCAACGGCGCAGGAAAAAGTTCGCTCTTGCGATCGATCGCCGGCATCAATGAGACACAAACAGGAACTGTGCATGTCCATGGCGTTGAAACTAAAGGGCTTCAGGGCAAAGTTCGTAGAGAGACAATTGGATATATTCCACAAGAGCCAAGTGACCTTCTCTACGCTCAATCAGTTGAAAAAGAGTGCGAGCAGGCCGATAAAGATAACCAAATTGAAGCTGGGACAACCTTTGCATTGCTTTCGCAGCTCGTACCTGGAGTCTCAACACATACTCACCCACGTGATTTATCTGAAGGTCAGCGTTTAGGTTTAGCACTCAGCGTCGTTCTCTCGGCCAATCCGAAAGTTCTTATTCTCGATGAACCTACGCGGGGACTTGATTATGAGGCTAAGCGTTCACTGACTCGAATTCTCTTAGAGTTTGCTAAGGCATTTAACCGTGCCGTCGTACTTGCAACTCATGATGTCGAACTCGTCGCCGAACTTGCAACCCGAGTGATCTTTATCGCCGATGGAGATGTCGTGGCCGACGGCCCAACAATCGATGTACTGCTCTCATCCCCCGCCTTTGCCCCACAAGTAGCAAAAGTCATGTCCCCTCAACCCTGGTTACGGGTAGGCGATGTTATTGCCGCGATCGAGAAAAAGATTCAATGATGCTAACCGGTGATGTTGTTAAGTTTTCACGCCGAAACTCATTTGTTCTTGTTCTCGCCTCCTTCATTAGTGCCGACGGTTTTCTCTGGCCATTTTTCTATTCGGGTGAAAACTTGCCGCGCACACAGCTATTTTTCTGGGTCGCGATTTCTATCGCTCTGCTCCTAGTGATTATTGAAATATCGAACTCTCAACTGGATGCTAAATCTGTTGCCCTGCTTGGAGTACTCGCTGCCCTTGTTGCGGCCCTTCGCCCTTTAGGTGCCGGAGCAGTCGGAATCGAACCGATGTGGTTCTTACTCATTCTAAGTGCGCGAGTATTCGGTCCATCCTTTGGTTTTCTCTTAGGACTGATCTCAGTCTTTGTTTCTGCACTTCTTACTGGCGGTCTGGGGCCATGGCTGGGATATCAAATATTTGCAGCCGCCTGGATTGGTTTATTAGCGGGACTTTTGCCGGGACGAGCAAAACTCCGTGGCGTACGCGAAATCGCTTTGTTGATGCTCTTTGCAGTAATTGCTAGCGAGTTATTTGGAATTCTGATGGATCTTCAATTCTGGCCATGGGCACTCGGTACATCAACGCAGTTATCTTTTATTCCAGGGGCGCCACTTAGTGAGAATCTCTCTCGTTTCTTTACTTTCCACTTTCTCACCGCAATGGCATGGGATCTTCCGCGGGCGATATTTACCGCTGGTCTAATTTTGATTACAGGTCGACCAGTGCTGAATGCACTTCGGCGTGCCTATGTGCGGGCAGCGTTTCTAACCCCGATTGAATTTAGCGAACGTGCGAAGGCACAAACGGTAATTTAACAACTTCAACTTTAGACTCTCGACCGCGAACATCAATCGTTAATTGATCTCCAACCTTGACGCCAGATTTAAGTAGGGCGAGTGCAATGCCAACTTTTAGCGTTGGTGAAAATGTACCGCTCGTGACTTCGCCCAATACAACACCTGCTGCATCCTTTACTTGCATGTGAGCACGTGGAATACCTCGGTCTAATGATTTGAGTGCGACGCTTCGAAGCGCTGGCTTATTGGCTTTTTCGGCGCGTAAAACATCACTTCCGGTAAAGCCGGCCTTTTCCCAACCTATTGCCCATGACGCACTTGCCTGAACTGGAGTAATCGACAGTGAGAGCTCGTGCCCATGTAATGGATAGCCCATCTCTGTTCGCAATGTATCTCGTGCGCCAAGTCCACATACCAACCCGCCAAGTGGCTCAATTGCGGCAACGAGTGCATCCCATACGCGAGAGGCATCGGCGAGCTTTGGCAAGAGCTCATATCCAACTTCGCCTGTATATCCAGTACGACAGAGGATTACTTCGGCGCCACCAATAGTTACATGCGAGAAGGCCATGTAGTCGATCTCAGTATTGATCCCAAGTGATTGCATCACCTGCGGGGCTAATGGGCCTTGAACGGCAAGAACTGCAAACTCATTATGAAGATTAGTAACGGCAATCCCTGCTGGCGCTTTATCTTGCAAAACGGCCACGACATCGCTGGTATTAGATGCATTTGGAACTAAGAAGACATCATCGGCTGAGTTTCGATAAGCGATTAAATCATCGATGACTACACCCTCAGG
>CANIBB010000137.1:0-3261 GCA_947465575.1 Actinomycetota bacterium
AGTGTGGGACCAAAGTGAGACGCTTTTGCAAAAGCCCGCAGTTTAATCAGTGACAAGAAGTTTCAACCGCTTCAGAGGGTGCAACATCTATACCTGGACTGCGTCTAAAAAAGCCGGAAGGTTTTAAATGAAAACCTGTGCGCTCAACGGGCATTACCGGCCAGTCCTCTGTTCGCGGAATGTGATTAGTCCCAAATACATACCAAACAACAACATCAGTGTTCTCGGTCGAGCGGTCGGCTTGCGTCCATTCAGGCAAGCCAGCTCCACCAGGGTGTTGAAATGGATAATCCCCTGCTGGATAGCGCTCGTGACTTTCATTGGGAGTAACCCATAAATGTTTATACATAAAGCCTGCACGCTTACCAAGAACTGAATCCTCATGTGCCAATGGAAAGGTTGTGCTCCCTGGAATTAATTTATATCCAACGCTTTGCCCGACATGATTCTTCTTATTCGGATTAATGATCTTCCAAAAGCGGCTCTTCATAGGATCGATCAGGCGTTGCGCATTCTTTTCACTTGCCAAAATCGTCTCACGGGTTTCATATGCTCCCCCATATGGATTCTTCTCTCCAATTGGATGCGCAAAAGATTCGATTTCGACAACACTATTGTGAGTGCCATCGATATCTAAATCCATACGCGCGCACAAAATATGTTGGTGATAAGGCGCCCATAAACCCGGCTCAAGTTCAGTTGCCGAGGGATGAGGCTTGCCAGGTGTATCGGCCAGCGTTAAAACAATTCCCGTTAATTTAGCTTCAAACTCAATAGAGCCATCTTGGTAGAAGTACCAGAAATAGCCATATTCATAGTTATTAACGGTGACTATGGAGGAGGCTACAAAGCGGCGCCCTCGACGGACTTCAGTGTGACCATCGACATCGACGTGCTTCCACAGGATTCCAAAGTCCTCTTCGTGCATGCAGATTGCGTTCTTAATTACCCGCACATGGCCATCGCCCTCAGTAACACTTGCATCCAAGTAGACAATCTCGCCTAGGCAATCACAGCCCAAAGTCAATGAATTAGTGAAGTTTCCTAAACCAAATTCACCGGTATCAAAGGCGTTCTTGCGATAAGCACCTTGAGCTGGATCTCCGTAAGGAATAACTAACTCTGCAATAGATAGGCGGTGGGCAATCGTGCGTTCGTTGCCTTCATCATTAAAGCGAACATCGTGAATTACTAAACCTTCGCGTTGGTCAAAGCCAATTCTAAAATTCCATCGCTCCCAATTAATCTTCCACCCATCAACGCTAAAAGATGCTCCATCGGGCTGGTGAATCATTAACTCCTTAAGTTTTAAGTTCGCGCCGGTCTGACTCTCGCGATAAGGCCCTGGTGTCTGCGGAATTGGTACTTCGGCGTTGTCTTCAAGACCTACAACCTCTTCGGCGTCAATATCAACGATGGCGTGAAGGCCATGGATGGGATGGGCATAAAAATTTGCATCCGGTGTTGGCTGGTGCCACATGGGAGTCCAAATTAATCGTCGTCCATCATCTAAATGTTTAGGGATCTGCGCACCTATTGGCCAGGTCTCCATGTGCACGGTAGTGATGTCACTGATTCCACGTTTGGCCAGGGCATCAATAACAGAATTATCATTTCTAACAACATCGAGGGCAATTACCGATTCGATAACGCTGACCGGTGATTTTGCCCCAGGGATTTCTTTGTATTCCAGTGAAAGGCCATCGGTAGTGATAAGTCCCTCTGTAACAACGGCGCGCTTACGGTCCCAAATTGTTACACGCGCTGTGCGTTCGAGTTTCTTCCCTGATGCTAACTGCGCTTTAGTAGGTTCATGTAATTGCAGCATCGCAAAAAGATGATGTCCCTGAAGGCTCCACGCTATTGTGGCATGTTTTACGATCGCCTCTTGTTCGTCCGCAGAAAGTGGATCAAGTGGATGCTTCGATGAATTCACGTATCACCCTTCGGAATCGTCTTGGGTTGGCAGATAGTTCTTAGCCGCGCCATCGCGAGCGAAGGCGAGCAAAGTTAAGCCGAACTCTGCAGCTAAATCAACCGCAAGTGAGGTTGGCGCGCTCACGGCAACGATGGCTGAAACGCCAGCACAGATAGATTTTTGCACTAATTCATAGCCGATGCGCCCTGAAACAACCAGAGTCCAATCACTCAGTGGGATGACGCCCGCCATTAGTGCCGCCCCGATTACCTTATCAACGGCGTTATGCCGGCCCACATCTTCGCGCACCCATTGCGGCTCCCCGGCTGGATTAACTAAGAGCGCGGCATGCAGGCCTCCAGTTTTTTCAAAGATACGTTGACGTCCCTCTAGAAGTGAAACCATGTGTGCAAGTTGTTGAAGGGAGTGAGTTGTTGGCGATACCTTTTTTACACCGCGCCTATGTAGATCACTTATGTTTGTAGATCCACATACTCCACAAGCTGAAGTGATCGTAAAACGGCGCTCTAATATCCGTACCGACTCCGAAGAGCTCTCGGTAACTTCGGCAATGACAACATTTGCACGTTGGCGAGGGGAAAGAGTTTTATCACCACAGACTTTGACGCTAATTAACTCATCAGCACTCTTTAAGAAACCTTCTCCCCAAAGAAAACCTGCAGCCAATTCTAAATCCGCCCCAGGGGTGCGCATTGTGATTCCTAGCTGCTCTTCGGTATCACCGCGCTTAATTCGAATCTCAAGCGGCTCTTCAACAACAACGGAGTCAGATGTTGAACTTACTGAATCGGTTTTTTGTACCTTTACTTTGGCAATCGCCGATGGGGCAATCTCATTACTTGGCATGGCGATAGAACTCTGAGTTCTCGGGTTGCAAAGGAGTCTTTCCTAAGATTAAATCTGCGGCTTTTTCTGCAACCATCATGACAGGTGCATAGATATTGCCATTAGTGACGTATGGAAATACCGATGCATCGCATACGCGCAAACCTTCTACGCCATGAACTTTCATAGTGGTCGGATCTACTACTGACATCGCATCGGTACCCATTTTGGCCGTACATGATGGATGCAAGGCCGTTTCGGCATCTTTGCGAACCCAGTCCAAAATCTCGGTATCAGTTGATACGGATGGGCCAGGTGATGATTCACCGGCGTTGTAATCATTCATTGCAGGTTGAGTCAAAATTGTGCGCGCTATCTTTACCGCTTCAACCCATTCACGCCTATCTTGATCGGTCGATAAATAATTAAACTGCATTGCAGGTTTTTCGAGGGGATTGGTACTTTTAATCTTTAACCAGCCCCGTGAATCTGAGTAC
>CANIBB010000138.1:0-3252 GCA_947465575.1 Actinomycetota bacterium
ACCCATTGCCTCAGAGAGAGTTGGGTGGGCGTGAATCAAGGATGCAACGTCAACTGCACGAGCCTCCCAATTAAAGATTAACTCTGCCTCAGCTAATAGTTCACCAACACGAGCACCGACCATATGAACCCCAAGGATTGGACCATCTTTTTCTGCGATTAACTTAATCGATCCGGCCGTTCCAAGAATTTGGGCCTTACCGTTTCCAGCTAAGTCATAACTCAATTCAACGACATCATGTCCGCGCTTCTTAGCTTCAGCAGTTGTTAAACCAACAGATGCAACTTCAGGATCCGAGTAGGTAACTCGAGGAATGCCGTCATAGTTAATTGGACGGGGATTCAAGCCTGCTATCTCTTCGGCAACTAACATTCCCTCGGCAAAGCCGACATGGGCTAACTGCAATGTTGGAATGAGATCGCCAACGGCCCAGATGCCAGGCACGTTAGTGCGGCATTTGTTATCGACGAGTACGTATCCCCGATCCATTGTTACGCCTGCCTCTTCATAACCGAGCTTTGCAGAGACTGGACCGCGACCGACGGAAACCATAAGTAGTTCGGCAGTAAAAGTCTTTCCATCTTCCAATGTAACTGTCACACCATCAGAGTTTTTAGAGACGGATTTAAAGAATGTACCGAGCTCGAAGTTAATGCCGCGCTTTCTAAATGCACGCTCTAACTGCTTGCTAGATGACTCATCCTCAAGTGCGATTAAATGAGGTAGGCCTTCGATAATTGTGACTTCGGCACCGAATGATTTCCAGACAGAGGCGAATTCGCAGCCAATTACTCCGCCACCCAAAACGATCACACTCTTTGGAACATAATCTAACTTTGTGCCATGATCTGAAGTAATGATTTGCTTGCCATCTATTTCAAGTCCGGGCAGAGTCTTGGCATATGAACCCGTTGCGAGAATGACATTTTTGCCAACATAGCGCTCACCATTTACTTCAACAGTGTTATTGGAAACTAACTTTCCATGACCCTCGACATATGTGATGGCACGCGATTTAACGAGACCTTGCAGACCCTTGTGTAGACGAGAGACCACGCCATCCTTGTAGCTGTTGACGCCAGCTATATCGATTCCTTCAAAAGTTGTTTTTACTCCAAAGCGCGCACCTTCGCGGGCGCCATCAGCAATCTCGGCCGAGTGCAGGAGTGCCTTGGTCGGGATACATCCCTTGTGCAGGCATGTGCCGCCAAGCTTTTCGGCTTCGATGAGAACGACGCTCTTTCCAAGTTGTGCGCTACGCAGGGCGCAGGCGTAACCGCCGCTACCACCACCGATGATTACTAGGTCAAACTCAGGCACGTGTATTGCTCCATTCGCGCATTGATGAAAATCTGCAGGGCTCTATCTTGCCGTACCGAGGCGCAAAGTACCCAATGGGGGTTTTTAAGCGTTCTCGGCCAAGGTTACGAGTGATCGAAGGGCGATTCCGGTGCCACCAACGGGGGTGTAGCCGTGAGCCTTGCCAGTGTTAAAGGCAGGACCTGCGATATCTAAGTGCAGCCAAGGGAGCTCAGGATTTATAAACTCGCGCAAGAAGAGGCCGGCAACCAACATGCCACCATTCTTGTCTCCTCTATTAGCCATATCTGCAACAGGTGAATCCAGGGATTCACGGAGTTCTTGTGGAAGTGGCATTGGCCAGAACTGCTCACCGCTTTTTGTTGCCGCAGTTAAAAATGCAGCTGAGAAATCTTCGTTGTTAGTCATAACCGCACTTGTGCGAGTGCCAAGTGCAATAACTTGTGCCCCAGTTAATGTGGCGACATCGATGATGCCATCTAGTTTATTTTTACTTGCTTGGGCTTTGACTAATGCATCGGCAAGAACGAGTCTTCCCTCGGCATCTGGATTTAAAACCTCAATCGTTTTTCCGCCGTAGATAGTAATAATGTCACTTGGGCGCGTTGCCGTATCACTTGGCATGTTCTCAGCCAACGGCGCCCATGTCTCAATCGCAATCGGAAGTTTTAAAGCGGCGATCGCGAGGGTTGCTGCGCACACTGCAGCAGCACCGCTCATATCTGATTTCATCGCCTCCATACCAAGGCCGGGTTTGAGATTTAAACCGCCGGTATCGAAGGTGATGCCCTTACCAACAAATGCAAAACGCTTTTTGATAGCACCCTTTGGAGTGTATGAAATATGAAGAAGACGTGGGGGATTTGCCGATCCCTGACCGACTCCGATGATTCCTCCAAAGCCTTGAGCCTTTAACTCCTTCTCATCCAGAATGCTCATTCGTAGCCCGGCTTTTAAGCCGCCGGCAGTTTTAAAGGCCGCGGCTATTTTCTTGGTAAATGTGTCAGGCGTTAAATGACTTGGAGGAGTATTGATGAGATCTCGAACTAAAAATGTGCTGTCGGCAATAATTGTTGCTCGTTCAATTGCATCACTTGCCTCAGGTTTACCTGCAGATTTGCTATAGATAGTAATTGTTTTTAAAGGTTGCTTATGATCGGCCTTTGATGAACCACGAAACTCGTTGAAGAGATAAGAGCCAAGGGCTGCGCCCTCTGCAACAGCTGCTACCGACTCTATAGAATTAGATGAGAGCGCGAAGGTCGCAGCGCTTGTTCCAGCAAGTGCGCGAGAGGCAGCACCTGCTGCGCGGCGAAGAACCTCAGGTGAATAGCTATTTGATTTCTTGCCAAGACCGGTAAAGACCATCATGCGAATAGTTGTTCCAGGAGTTTTAATAACCTCATCGGCCGCCCCAGTTGCACCCATTTCAATCAAAGAGGCGAGGATCGCCTTGGTATCGACAGCTAAATCACCCGACTCGATCGCGATGCCGCCTGCAGAATTTGTCGAGGCCAGACCTAAAACGAGAACTTCATCTTTTAGTACGCCGCTGGAGATCTTAAGAGTGCTCATGGGTATCAGCGTAATAGATGTATTGGTAGATTCACACTATGAAAACCTCCCCGCTCAATGACAAGCACATCGCCCTGAATGCAAAGATGGCCGACTTTGGTGGTTGGTTAATGCCCATCGAGTACCCAGGCGGCGGTGTCTTGGCCGAACATACGGCGGTGCGCGACCGGGTCGGAATCTTCGATGTCTCCCATTTGGGTAAGGCCTCGGTAATTGGCGTTGGAGCACTTGATTTTCTCAACACTATTTTTACCAATGATCTCAACCGTATTGACGATGGATCGGCTCAGTACACATTGCTCTGTACTCCCGAAGGCGGAGTGATCGATGATTTGATTGCATATCGAAACTCTGCCG
>CANIBB010000139.1:0-3246 GCA_947465575.1 Actinomycetota bacterium
AATCACACCGTATTCTAGCCGAGTTTAAGCAGCACCAATTCTCGTCTTACGAGGCGTAGCAAATGACTTAGATACGGCAGTTAACTCATCAGAGACCTGTGTCTTGATGGCATCTTCGCTTTTGAGCAGTTTAGTGAGCTCGGCGATTATCGATTTAAGTTCTTTCTGCTCGGTTTCAAGTTCTAATTTGCTCATCTTGGTCAAACGACGAAGTGGCATATCCAAGATATATGTGACCTGCTCGTCATTTAACTTGAAATCCTTCATGAGTTTTTCTTTGGCCGCTGCTGAATCATCGCTGCCGCGGATGATCTTAATAACCTTATCGATATCGATAATCGCCTTTAAGAGACCATCAACTAAAGTCAGGCGTGCTTGAGCCTTGGCTTTACGGTACTCGCTACGGCGGCGGACTACTTCAATGCGGTGCTCAATAAATACTTTAAGAAGCTCTTTTAAACCAAGTGTTTGCGGGCGGCCCTTTACTAAAGCCACAGCGTTGATCGAAAATGCATCTTCCATTGGAGTCAGAGCGTAGAGCTGCTCAAGAACTTTTTCAGGCTCAAAGCCATTTTTGAGTTCGATGACGACGTTCGTGCCAGTTTGGCCATCGGTTAAATCGATGATGTCGCTAATACCCTGAATCTTCTTTGCCTTTACAAGGGCTGCAATACGCTCGACGACTTTTTCCGGCCCGATAGTAAAGGGCAGCTCTTTAATTACTATTCCCACTTTGCGTGAGCTTACTTTTTCGATTTCGACACTCGCGCGGACCTTAAATGATCCTTTGCCTGTGGCATATGCCTCGCGCACGCCTTCAAGACCAACTAGCTCGCCACCCGTTGGAAAATCTGGACCTGGAATATATTTCATAAGCTGTTTAAGAGTGGCCGTTGGATTTTCAATCAAGAACTTAGTTGCAGCGATAACTTCGCCTAAGTTATGGGGGGCCATATTCGTAGCCATTCCAACTGCGATTCCAGAGCCACCATTAACAAGCAGGTTGGGATATGCAGCAGGCAGTACTAGCGGTTCCGACAGTTGACCATCGTAGTTAGGACCGAAATCAACGGTGTCCTCATCGGCTTCGGCAACCATCGCCATTGCAGCAGATGCAAGGCGGGCTTCGGTATAACGCATCGCGGCAGGTCCGGCATCGAGTGATCCAAAATTTCCATGACCATCGATGAGCGGCAAGCGCATTGAAAATGATTGCGCCATTCGAACAAGTGCGTCATAGATTGCAGAGTCACCATGCGGGTGCAACTTACCCATAACTTCACCGACAACACGTGCGCTCTTTACATGTCCACGCTCTGGACGCAGACCCATATCGGCCATCTGATGAAGAATGCGGCGATGCACGGGCTTTAATCCATCACGTGCATCAGGTAGAGCGCGAGAATAAATTACAGAGTATGCATACTCAAGAAATGATTCAGATACTTCTTTGGAGACATCGATATCAACGATCTTGCCTGGATACTCTCCAGGTTTTGGACCAGTTGGTTTCTTAGCCTTGCTCTTCGTCGGTGTCTTTGCCATGGGGGAGATTGTGCCAACTACATGGGTTAATTCAGGGGAGGGCGCGCCCCAACTGTTGCAACACACTTTGCAGCCAACGCAGTTCCAGCCGAAAGAGCCTTCTCAAGGTCAAGTGTTTCAAGCCACATTGGGATAAACCCGGCTGCAAATGAATCTCCCGCACCGGTTGTATCGACGACATTTGTTGTTACCGCCGGGACTCTAATCGATTGGTCATTAAAGACGGCCATCGCACCGCGAGAACCCAGCTTGATGACAACAAGTGGCGTGTACTTTCGCAGACTCTCCTCTGCGCTTTCAATATCGGTGGCATCGCCCAAATAAAGAGCCTCTTCGGCGTTGAGCAAGATGCCATCCATAAGAGCGACCCAGGACAAAACTTCTGCAAGCGGAACAATCTTCATCGCCCCAGTTGTTGTTGGATCAAAGAAGATCGGAATATTTGCAGCCTTTACTTTTTTAATCATTGCTAAGACGGCATCGCGACTACGGAAATCAAGTAGGGCATAACCGCTTAAATACACACCATCGATACCTTCGAGTGGAGGTAGGTCACTTACCTCTAAATCTGCGTTAGCTCCATTATCGGGAAACATGGTTCTTTCCCCATTGGCATCTACCAATATGACTACAACACCCGTTGGTCGACCCGAGCGCATTAGATTTAAATGTTCAACGCCATATTTATCGAGGTCAGAGATTAAGGCAAAGCCAACTGGATCGTTGCCGACTCGGGCGACTAACTGAGCTTTAGTGTTAGTTCGCGTAATCCATGTTGAAACATTTGCCGCTTGCCCACCTGGGTGAGTAGAGATTCGGCTAGCAGTGTCATTACCGTAGTTGATGGGCTCTTTTAACTGCGCAATAACATCCAGAGCTAAATCGCCGATACACAGGATCTTCTTCATTTCAGGGCCACGGCAATCTCTGCAGCCAAAGCGCAGTTAGATTTAATAATCTCAGTATTAATTGAAAGGGATTCGCCATGTGATGCTTTATGGAAATGCTCTAAGAGAAATGGTGTTACAGCTTTTCCATCAACTCCATCATGTGCCGCTTTGGCTAAACCAGAGGCCAGGATTTGATCGTGGAGGGCCTTTGCCATCTCCTTCTTTACTGGATTTGCAACTATCAATGCTTTGCTTTGCGTAGATATTGAAGAGCGCGCTCTAATAATTGCAGCGATCTCATCGGCGCTGTCGACGCGATGTTCTAAATCAAATCCTGAATCAGTTAAGTAGAATCCTGGAAAACGATTGGTTTTGTAACCAACGAGTCCTATAGCAAGAGTTTCAAGTCGCTCAAGTGTGGCATGAACATCAAGGATGGACTTTACTCCGGCACAGATAACAGTCATATCTAGTTGGGACAGAGCCGTTAAATCTGCAGACTCATCAAATGACTCATTTGCGCCACGATGGACTCCACCAAGGCCACCTGTTGCAAAAATTGTGATGCCGGCGATGGCGGCGATATGGGCAGTTGCCGCGACTGTAGTTGCCGCACTCTTTCCTTGAGCGATGGTGATGGCCAAATCTCTAATCGAAGCCTTGGAAATATCGTCACGATTTGCGATTGCCTCAAGCTCATCTTGTTCAAGGCCAACGTGTACAACGCCGTCAAGCAGAGCGATAGTTGCAGGAACGGCTCCATGGTCGCGAATAATTTTTTCGCACTCAATTGCAACCTCTAAGTTAGATG
>CANIBB010000140.1:0-3236 GCA_947465575.1 Actinomycetota bacterium
ATCTTCGTTACTGATCTTTATTCACGCTCAATCGCCGACCCACGCGGTCGGGTGTGTTGCACCCGTTTCGCATAGTTGATGCAAATAGTTTTTCAACTTTTTACATGCACAAGCAACAAAGCCCTATGAAAGAGCAGGGCTGAAGGTTAACCCAACCGCGCTCAAAGAGTCAAAACGGCCCTTGTACTCCTGCCAAAGAGCCTGGTGGCTCAGATGCCCTGTTTTCCTACACCCGGGCGTGTCGCAGATGAGGGGAAAAGGGCGGATTTTCGGGCCAAAAAGGGGCATTAATGGCCTGTCTGTGGTTGGCTCAGTTTATGAGCACACCACATATTTCGGCCAACAAGGGCGACATCGCCGAGCGCATTCTGCTGCCAGGGGACCCATTACGGGCTAAATGGATCGCCGATACCTACTTAGAGGACGTCAAGCAGTACAACGCCGTTCGAAATATGTTCGGCTACACCGGCACTTATCAAGGTGAGCGAGTCTCGGTTCAGGGCACTGGAATGGGATTGCCCTCTATATCGATCTATGTCAATGAACTCTTTGATCACTTCGGGGTCCAAAGCGCAATTCGCATCGGCACGTGTGGTGGATTGCTCGAGAAGACAAAAGTTGGTGATGTTATTTTGGCTATGACGGCTTCAACTGATTCAAATATCAATCGAAGATTTACAAATGGTCTAGATTTTGCGCCACACGCTGATTTTAAATTATTGCTTGCAGCTCACGAGGCATCCAAACGCTTGCCGAATGTTCATATCGGCGGAGTCGCATCCATGGATTATTTTTATGACGAGAGCGATGCCGCGCAAAAATTAATTCAACACGGTGTGCTTGGCATTGAAATGGAGGCAAATCAGTTGTATTCGATTGCCGCACGTAAGCAGCGCCGCGCTCTTGCTGTCCTAACTGTCTCTGATCACATAATCACTCATGAATCTATGTCTTCGGCAGATCGTGAAAACTCTCTAAATACTATGGTCGAAATCGCTTTCACCGCGCTACTAAACGGATAGGAAACTAATGACTACCTCGGAAATCTTGTTACTAAGTATCGTGGCTTTCCTATTAATTGATTTTGCGGCAGGGATGATTATCAATTTATATAATGAGCAATCCAAGAATAGGCCTTTCAACGCTGATTCAGCCCAGATATACGATTTAAATGAATATGAACAATCAATTGCCTACGGCACCGCAAAGTACAAGTTTGAGATGATCTCAGCTGTAGTAAGCACCGTAATATTTTTATCAGCGATAATCCTGGGCTGGTTTGCACAACTTGACTCCATGATCCGCGAAAACATCAGCAATAACATGGTAGTTACTTTAGTTTTTATAGGTATTCTAATTCTCGTGGGCGGTATTGGGTCTATCCCCGGAAACTATTACTCAACTTTTGTCATCGAAGAGAGATTTGGCTTTAATAAAACGACCAAGAGGCTCTTTGTTCTAGACTCCATAAAGCAATTATTATTAAGCATCGTTCTTGGACTTCCGCTCATTTATCTCATAGCCACTATTTATCAGAGGCTAGAGAGCAATTTCTGGCTCGTGGGCTGGTTAGCGGTTTCGGTAATCTCGCTCTTCATGTTTATTTTTGGTACTCGAATCTTTTTGCCAATGTTTAACAAGTTAAAGCCATTACCCGCAGGTGAGCTTCGTGATGAGATTGAAAAGTACTGCCAATCCCAAGGGTTTCCACTTTCTAAACTTTATGAAATGGACGCATCAAAGCGCTCCACTAAGTTAAATGCTTTCTTTTCTGGGATGGGTAGAGTAAAAATAATTGGTCTATTTGACACATTGATTGAGAAGTTAACAATCAAGGAAGTTGTGGCGGTTTTAGCCCATGAAGTCGGTCACTATAAGCGAAAGCATGTATACACAATGTTCGTCTTTAGTAATGTTCAAACTCTCATAATCTTTTCACTTATGGGCTGGTTACTAAGTAATCCAAATCTCTCAAAGGCACTTGGATCTGATACTCCAAGCTTCCACTTATCTATATTGGCATTTTTCTTGCTCTTCACTCCCCTGTCTACACTGCTGGGCTTAATTAATAACTCATTCTCTAGACACAACGAGTACCAAGCAGATCAATTCTCACTCGATACGTATCCAGATGCAAAAGATCATCTGTACTCAGGGCTAAAGAAACTATCGGTTGAGTCGTTGAGTAACCTCAATCCTCATCCACTCTATGTCGCCGTGCATTATTCGCATCCACCGATACTTGCTCGATTAGCTAACTTGAAGAAGTAGTTACAAGAGGTGGGCAGGTACTGAAATACCTGCAGCATTTGTGGCTGTAATGGGTGCTCCAAGAGTTGTTGTCAGTGGTAGTAAGCCTGCCCACAAAGGAAGGGTGATGTCTTCCTCGTCATCAGAAGGCTCCCCCGTGCGGGCCTTTGCTGAAACTCTATCTAAGCTCAATTCCACAATTAGCGTGGCTGCAGACTCTTTTTTCGTCATTGGTCGACCGTACTCCCAGAGCCCAGGAATCAATTTTGTTGTGATGCGCTCTAAAGCGACCTCTTTTTCAGCTTCTGTTAAAAGGCGTGCCTTTCCAAAAATCATTGCCGACTCATAATTCATTGAGGAGTTAAATGCCGAGCGCGCAACCACTATTGCGTTTAATTGAGTAACGGTTACGCACAGATCAATCCCTTTTGATATGGCCATCATGATCCGAGAACCCGTTGATCCATGGATCAAAATCCGCTCACCATCTCGAGCGAATCCCATGGGAATTACAAATGGCATATTGATATCTGGATCAATGAAACCCACATGGCACACATACTGACCGTCGAGGAGTTTTTCGATATTTAATCGCTCATGTACTTCGCGATCTGCATGGCGCTGCACATGGAACTTCTCTTCATCGCTCATTAAATTAGTGTATTAAAAAAGGCCCCCCGAAGGGAGCCTTTTTTAATTACTTCTTATTAACGAGGTACTTCGACCTCATCGAGACGAACGGCTTCACCGGATCCCTGTTGATCAAATGGTGTGAAGTCATACTCATCGTAGGCTGCATAGACAGCGGCCTTTGCCTCTTCCGTTGGCTCAACACGAATGTTGCGGTAACGGGCAAGACCAGTTCCAGCTGGAATCAACTTACCGATGATGACGTTCTCCTTCAGACCGAGCAATGGATCGCTCTTCTCTGAAAGTGCAGCATCTGTTAGTACGCGAGTTGTCTCCTGGAATGATGCAGCTGATAA
>CANIBB010000141.1:0-3231 GCA_947465575.1 Actinomycetota bacterium
GGAGCCATGACCACGGAAACGGTTGAAGATGTCGAAGGTGATTTGATTCAAACGCTACGTGCGATGGTAGGTCCAGATTTTCCCATCGCAGTTAGTTGCGATCTTCATGCTCACTTCACTAAGAAGATGGCAGAAGGAACATCCCTTATCGCTGGATATCAAACCTGTCCTCATATCGATATCTATGAAACAGGGGCAAGGGCTATGCGCCTTATGGCTGCAGCTTTAGAAAAGCCAAACTCTCCCGTCTTGAGTTATCGTAAAGTGAAATTGATGGCATCTGCTGAAGGCCACGACACAACATTTGGACCAATGAGAGAGGTCCTAGATCGTCTCCATGAGATTGAAAAACTGCCCGGAGTTCTGGATGCAACGGTTTACCTCACTCAGCCTTGGCTAGATGTTGAAGAGTTGGGTTGGTCTGCCTTAGTTGTTACGGACAATGATCCACAACAGGGTCAAGTTCTGGCAGATGAGTTAGCGCAAATGATGTGGGATCGTCGAGAGCGCGTCCTCTTTACCAAAGAGAAAGTAAACGATGCCATCAATGAGGTGCGGGCAAGTGAGCCCGGCCAACGTCCATACATTCTGGCTGAGGGAAGCGACAGTCCTTCGGCGGGAAGTACGGGCGATAGTAATTACCTTCTTAAGGCTTTGTTGGAGAATCCAATAGATGACGTTGTCTATATGACGATTACAGATGCCGAGGTAGCTTCGAAGTGTTTTGCTGCAAAAGTTGGAGGAAGCGTTTTGGCCGAAATTGGCGGTACGTTATCACCTAGATTTTTCACTCCAGTACAAATCGCCGGCACTGTTGTCACTCTTTGTGATGGCGTTTATCAGTCGAAGTATCCGTCAAAGATTTTTAACGCCGGACCAACTGCTGTTCTAAAAGTTGGAAATATTTACATTGTTATAACGTCGAAGCCAGCGTTTATGTTGGATTATCAACTGTATTTACGTGTTGGCCTTGACTTTACAACGGCCAAAGCGGTGCTCGTAAAATCTGCTGGTGGTTATAGAGCATATTACGAGCCGTTGGCTTTTAAATGCATAGATTTTGCTTCACCTGGTCCATCTGATAGTCGACTTCCAAAATTACCGTTCACAAAACCTAGAAGACCTCTATGGCCCTTCAACCGAGACATTGGTGACCCATGGTATTAAATCCAGGATCTGCGCCTATCATCTTTAATCTTGAAGAGATGAAGAAGGAGATGAAAGAGGCACTTGCTCGTGGCAGCCATCCGAATGGTCGCTTTCTAAATGGCCGAATAGTCGTCGTTTTGGCAACGCCAGATAATGGCACATCACATGATGTTGCAATTGGACTTAGCGCAATACCGCCAGGGTTAAGCACCGAAGAACATTCTCATCCTGCTGAAGAGATCGCGACGGTGTTAGCAGGTACTGGAACTATTTATATCGATGACGTTCCTTTTGAGGTGGGTCCCGGTTCGGTGATTTACACACCACCTATGGCGCGCCACAGAACAGAGGTAACTGGCGATGATATTTATTTATCATGGTGGATGTATTCACCTGCCGGTAGTGAATCGCGTTGGCTGCCTTCGAGAGGATTCGAAGAGCCAACTTCCAAGGCGTAATCACCACACTTTCTGCACTATTTAAGTCCGCATTGTGAGAAGAACTAAATGAGCCAACGTTAAATTCTTCTCAAACTATATTGGTCATAAAGATTTATCGTTAATATTTCCCTTGAGGATGAGTGCAAAAAATAGTATTGAAGGAGCATCATGGCGGTAATGAGAGTTCGACAGGCAATTTCTACTGCCCTTGCCGATGAGATGCGCGCAGATTCATCCGTAATGATCTTTGGTGAAGATGTCGCAGCTGCAGAAGGCCCCTTTAAGACATCTGAAGGTTTGCTAACGGAGTTTGGCCCGTTGCGCGTGCGTGACACACCTATCTCTGAAATGGCATTTACTGGTGCAGCAGTTGGTGCAGCCATAATGGGAATGAAACCAGTTGTCGAGATTATGTTTATGGAGTTTCTTGGTGTTGCCTTGGATCAATTGGTTACAGAGGCGGCAAAGATGCGTTACTTAAGTAACGGCACACTTTCTGTTCCTCTGGTTGTCCGAGCATCGAGCGGTGCAGGTGTCGGTTTTGGAAGCCAGCATTCACAGACTCTCGTAAACTGGGTTGCAGCAACTCCCGGATTGAAAGTTGTTTGTCCTAGTGATGCCCAGTCTGCCTACAGTTTGATACGAGCGGCGATTCAGGATCCAGACCCAGTCATGGTCCTGGAACCACGAGCTCTTTATGCCGAACGCGGCGAAGTAGACACGGCAATAAAATTTGAAATTGGAGCGGCACGAATACTGCGCCGTGGCAGCGATATCACTGTTGTCACACTTGGCCAGATGGTAAATATTTGCCGCAGCGCCATTGAAGCCTCTGGAATCGATGCAGAGTTAATTGATCTTGCAACCATAGTTCCGTGGGATCGCAAAGTGGTTCTCGAATCTGTTAAGAAAACTGGTCGCTTAGTCGTTGTTGAAGAGGCCCCAGAGAGTGGGGGATGGGGCTCTGAAATTGTTGCAACGGTAACGGCCCGGCTCTTTAATCAGCTCAAAGGGGCGCCTTTTCGTATTACAACTCCCGATGTTCCAGTTCCATTCAACGGGACATTAGAGGCACGCTTTATTCCAACTGCCGAGGATATTGCTCGCCAACTAGCACATGCGATTAAAACCGGTGAGAACCCCAAAACCTGGTGGAGTTTGGAGGGTTTAAAATAATGAGTACTTCAATGCAACGTCGTTTAGATGTACAGGAAAATGAAATTGCGCGCTACGAACGCATGGTTGAGATTCGTGAAGTTGAAGAGCAAATTTTTGAACTCTTTGCAGCGGGTGAAGTTCGGGGAACTACACACCTCTGTCAAGGGCAGGAGGCTCTGGCTGTTGGGCTAGCGTCGATACTTCGCCCTACTGACACAGTGCTTGCAACGTATCGTGGTCATGGGATCGCTTTAGCACTTGGATTAACTCCTGAAGTAGTTCTGGGAGAGGTTATGGGTAAGGCGATTGGTTGTTGCGGAGGTGTCGGAGGTTCAATGCACATGTGTGACATGAGCCTTGGTCTTCTTCCCACCTCAACAATTGTTGGTGCCGGAATACCGATAGCTGCAGGAACTGCTCTGGCATTTCAAACTCAAGGAGTTGATAACGTTGGAGTCTCCGTCTTTGGAGATGGGACAACCAA
>CANIBB010000142.1:0-3204 GCA_947465575.1 Actinomycetota bacterium
CTGCTTCATACTACGTTTCATTCGACAACCAGGCTGTTGGCCAGTTGCAGGGCGAAGGCATTAAGGCTTGCCTTGATGCCTTCACCTTGAAGACGACCGACTGCTTCGTTATCAAATGATACGTAGTATGAAGCTGAGCCATTAAGTGTTAGGCGGTCGTAGTCGATTGTCTTAACACCCTGTGCTGCAGCCTTATCCTGAACAGCCTTAGCTGAATCTGAATCTAGGTTTACTAGGATAAGAACCTTTGCGCCAGCTGTAAGCATCTGGTCTGCAATTGTTGCGAATGCAGCAACGTCACCGTTTGCATTCTGAATATCTACTTTAACTCCAGCTGCATCAAATGCCGCTTGTAGGAATCCGCGGTCAGCAGTTTCCCAACGGTTTGATGATGCTGCATCCGGAAGAATTACTCCGACGAAGCCTTCTGCAGCTTCGTCAGCCTTTGAGCAACCTGTGAGTGCGATTGCAATTGCAGCAAATGCTGCAGTAATCGCGAGGCGGCGTTTTGTCATATATGAAACACCTTTCGAAAGGAGAAACACCCCAGGGCAAAGGTATTTTGCCCAGATGAGGAGGGTGAATCCGTTACCGCACGCTAGTAGATAACCCAGGAAAGGGCATTAGGAAATTTGGATGAAACACTCTTATTCATCTAACGATTAGGTAACGGTAATAACGCTCTAACGGTAGCCTTGGCAAATGTCATCACAGATCGAACAACTTGAGGCGGCCATCAAGGCGGCGATAACGCGAGCGATAACAACTGACGCTTTTGCTGGGGTAACCCCTACATCAATAACATTAGAGCGGCCAAAAAATCGCGACCACGGTGACTATGCAACTTCGGTTGCTTTGCAGTTAGCTAAAGCGGCAGAAAAAAATCCTCGCGATGTTGCTCAAATAATTGCAGAGCAATTAAAAGGTGTTGACGGAATTTCTAAAGTTGAGATTGCAGGACCTGGATTTATTAACATCACTTTGAATCGAGCTGGTCAAGCCGAACTCGTATCGACGATCTTACTCGCTGGAAAAGATTACGGCCGGGGCAAGGCGTTAGCCGGTGTGCGTATTAACTTAGAGTTCATCAGCGCAAATCCAACTGGCCCTCTGCACTTAGGTCACACTCGATGGGCAGCCGTTGGTGATGCACTTGGTCGAGTACTGAGTGCAGCCGGTGCCGAAGTAACACGAGAGTTTTATATTAATGATCGCGGAAACCAGATGGAGCTATTTGGCGCATCAGTTGAAGCGGCAGCTTTGGGCAAACCAATTCCCGAAGATGGATATAAGGGTGAATACATTGGCGATCTTGCCAAAGAGGTGGTTGCTGATAATCCTGCATTGATGTCTCTACCAGAAGGCAAACGTCAAGGTGCATTTCGTGAGGCCGCTTACCAAGTTCAGTTAAAGGATCAACAACGAGTCTTGAATATTTTAGGAACCCACTTTGATATCTGGTTCTCTGAACGCTCACTTCACGCCCAAGGAGCAGTAGAACATGGAATTGAAATACTTCGAAAGCAAGGACATGTTTTTGAAGAAGATGGCGCAATATGGCTTCGTACAACTGATTTTGGCGATGATAAAGATCGGGTTTTAACTAAGTCTGATGGTTTGCTTTCATATTTTTCATCAGATACCGCTTACTATATTAATAAGCGCGAGCGGGGCTTTGACATCTGTATCTACATGTTAGGCGCAGATCACCATGGCTATATTGGTCGATTAAAAGCTATTGCCGCATGTGCCGGTGATGATCCCGAATACAACATACATGTATTGATTGGCCAGTTAGTAAAGATTATGGAGGGCGGACAAGAGGTAAAACTCTCAAAACGCGCCGGAACGATTATCACTCTAGAAGAGTTAGTCGAAAAAGTTGGGGTCGATGCCGCTCGCTATACATTAATTAGATATCCGGTTGATACGCCGATGGTCATGGATGTCGATGTCCTAAAGCGCAACACAAATGAAAATCCTGTCTATTACGTTCAGTATGCACATGCGCGAATCGCTGCTGTTTTGCGAAATGCCGCTGATCTAAATATTTCACTTGATCTGAATAGTTTTGATCCATCGCAATTAACCCATAATCGAGAGAATGAACTACTGGGCAAGCTTGCAGAGTTCCCCCGAATCGTTGCCACGGCCGCCGAACTACGACAGCCACACCGAATTGCGCGTTACCTAGAGGATTTAGCTGGCACTTATCATGGCTTCTACGCCGATTGCCGCGTACTACCAATGGGTGAGGAAAATCCAACTCCACTGCATACGGCGCGACTATTACTGTGTACCTCTACAAAAGTTGTGATAGCCAACGGCTTGGATTTATTAGGCGTTAGTGCACCGGAGAGGATGTAAGCATGTGGTCAGCTAACGTTTCAACGGGCAAAGAACTTTCAATTTCAGGAATCACTGCAACAGCCCTTGCCAAAGAGTTTGCAACTCCAGCCTTTATTATGGATGAGGCAGATTTTCGAGCGCGCGCTACCAATTGGAATAGCGCACTTAATGCCGGATTCGGCGACAATGCTGGCACTGTTTACTACGCAGCAAAAGCCTTTATCTGCACCGAAGTTGCGCGATGGATTAAAGATATCGGTATCGGAATCGATGTTTGCACCGGAGGCGAACTTGCAGTTGCACTTGCAGGTGGCATTGATCCATTAAAGATTCAAGTTCATGGCAATAATAAATCTGTAGCAGAGATTGAAAAGGCTGTCTCGGTTGGCGTAAGTACGATTGTAATTGATTCACTCTTTGAAATTGAGCGAGTCGCAACAGCGGCCAAGAACTCCGGAAAAGTTCAAAGAGTTTTGCTGCGCCTAACTCCAGGTATCGAAGCCCATACTCACGAATCAATCGCTACGGCACACGAGGATGTTAAATTTGGGTTTTCAATTGCTAGCGGTGCTGCATGGAAGGCAATAGAAGAAGTTCGCAAGCATCCATCGATCGAACTACGCGGTTTGCATGCACACATTGGTTCGCAGATTTTAGATACCGATTCATTTGAAATTAGTGCCGAGAGACTCATAGCTTTACTTGCCAAGTATCGGGATGCATTCGGGGCAGAGCTTCCCGAACTTGATTTAGGTGGGGGATATGGAATTCACTATCTGCCAGGTGATGAAGAGCTAACGCCAACTGTTGTTATGCAAGCGCTATCAACGGCCGTGCGTACAAATTGTGAGAACA
>CANIBB010000143.1:0-3200 GCA_947465575.1 Actinomycetota bacterium
GGTATCGATTCATCACTTCTATTAACAACGCTCGGAGTGGTCGCCTTAATTTTGATCATTGTCTATCGCTCACCTGTTTTATGGATATTGCCGCTCTTTTCATCTGTCATCGCATTATCAACGGCCGGTGGAATTGTTTACATTTTGGCGAAGAATAATGCAATTGATTTGAGTGGACAGTCTCAGGGAATTCTTTCAGTCCTTGTTCTAGGTGCGGCAACTGATTACGCCCTTCTCTTAATTTCACGCTATCGCGAAGAGCTCCATCACTATGAGTCAAGATTCGATGCCATGAAGGCTGCATATAAAGGTGTGTTCGAGCCGATTCTTGCATCCGGTGCAACAGTGATCGTCAGCCTCTTAGTTCTATTACTCAGCGAGCTTTCAAATAACAGAGGTCTCGGACCGGTCGGTGCGATAGGAATCGCCGCATCGATGATCACAATTTTAACTTTGCTTCCGGCGTTACTTGTTGCCTTCGGCCGCTGGATTTTTTGGCCGCGCATCCCACGCTTTGATGATGTGAACTCACAGCTAGAAGGTACGTGGGCAAAAATCGGAGCAGGCGTAGAAAAACGTCCTCGTAAGCTATGGATTGCAACATCGGTATTCCTCGTGATTCTTGCGGGATTTTCTACTACGTTAAATGCAAAGGGCCTATCTACCGCCGATGCCTTTACCAAAAAACAGGACTCAGTGATTGGCTTAGAGCTATTAGGTGAACATTTTCCTGGGGGAGCCGGCCAGCCGACAGAAGTCGTTGTTAAAGAAAGCTCGGTAGATGCGGTGACGGCTGCATTGATGAGCGTCTCAGGAGTTGCCTCGGTAGAGCCTATGCGAATTGGCCAAGTGATCCCTGGTCAACCTCTGCCTGCAATTAAAGTATTGAACGGCCAGGTTATTTTAAATGCAACACTTTCCCTTAATCCAGATTCAACGGCTGCACGTGAGACTATTCCAAGTATTCGAAACGCGGTACATGCGATAGATCCAGAGATATTGGTTGGTGGCTCAACCGCGGTTGCATTTGATACCGATGTTGCCGCCGATCATGACAATAAAACGATCATCCCGATTGTTCTCGTGTTAATCACAATTATCCTCGGACTCTTGCTTCGAAGCATCGTCTCTGCGGTTCTTTTGTTATCAACTGTTGTTCTCTCGTACTTTGCAACATTAGGCGCATGTCAGCTTGTCTTTGAGCATATCTTCCACTTCAAAGGCGCAGATACCTCCTTCCCTCTCTTTGCATTTATCTTCCTTGTAGCCCTTGGCATTGATTACAACATTTTCTTAATGACTCGCGTGCGTGAAGAGAGCGCAAAGATCGGCACGCGAGCAGGAGTCATCAAGGGCTTAACTGTTACTGGAGGTGTGATTACTTCTGCCGGCATCGTTTTAGCGGCAACGTTCGGTGTACTTGGCATCTTGCCATTAGTCTTCTTGGCCGAACTCGGTTTTGCCGTTGCCTTTGGTGTTTTACTTGACACTCTTATCGTCCGCACAATCCTTGTACCAGCCCTTGCATATGACATCGGTGGCAAGATTTGGTGGCCATCGAAGTTGGCGGCTAAGTAGTTGACGCTGCGCGTCGGTATTGTCGGCTACGGATTAGCTGGCAGATATTTCCACGCGCCATTGCTCAAGGGTTGCGGTTTTGATGTCGTTGCAGTTGCAACAACTAATGCAACACGAAAGTCCCATGCACTTGAGGATTTTTCTCAGGCTTCAGTCGTTGCAAGTTCTGCCGAACTTGTTTCTTTCGACTTAGACCTCGTTGTCGTTGCATCAGCAAATATCGCGCATGCACACGATGCCATCGCCGCTATCAATGCTGGCATTCCTGTGGTTGTTGATAAACCAATGGGGCGCACATATGCAGAAACGAAATCGATTATCGATGCCGCACTTGCCGCAGGGGTACCGGTTTCAACCTTCTTTAATCGTCGCTGGGATAGCGATGCGCTCACTATTAAACGTGTTCTGGCATCTGGTGAGCTCGGAACTATTCATCGATTGGAATCACGATTTGAACGTTTTCGTCCAGATTTAAATCCAACGTCATGGCGTGAGAATATGAGCCCCGAAGATGGAGGGGGACAGCTACTAGATTTACAGCCGCACTTAATTTCCACTGCGATCGATTGGTTTGGATCGGCCGAACTCATTACCGCATCTGTTCGCGCTCTACGTGGCGGCGCCGATGATGACTCCTTATTAGTGTTAAAACATGTCAGTGGAGTTATGTCATATCTATCGGCAAGTGCGGTCGTTGGTGCACCTGGTCCACGAATTCGCATCCTCGGCACAAAGGGAGCCCTTGTTATCCATGAATTAGATCCGCAAGAAGAGTTGCTTCGAAATGGAATGTATCCAAAAGGTGGCACATGGAGCGTTCCAACGGCATCGAGAGCATTTATTCACCAAGGAGATGAGATCGAAGAGATTGGTGGAGAGAATGGAAACTACGCACTCTTCTATAGCGCAGTAGCTGGAGCAATTGCCGGCAAGAATCCATGGCCGATAGATAACTCTGATGCCTTGTTAGTTGCACAGATTATTGATCAGGCCCGGCAAAGCGCCCATTATGGCTAAGAGATTTGATTGCATTGTTATTGGCAGTGGCTTAGCCGGGCTAAGTGCAGCTCTGCATCTTCAAAATAATGGAGTTGATGTTGCAGTCCTCGAGGCTAGCGATCGGCCAGGTGGTCGTATCGCAACTGATTCAATTGATGGCTATCTGTGTGATCGAGGATTTCAACTTATTAACTCTAAGTATCCCTCTCTCGTTGAACTCAATGTCATCGATGAGATTGATTTTATTCCTGCACCACGTGTGATTGAGGTTGCCCTAGGTGGATCTCGCCATGCCATTGGAGATCCTAGGAGTGCGCCATTTTCAATTCTAGATAAAGCAACTGGAACGATTCCTGAAAAGCTGGCACTGCTTCGCGCCGCACTAAGTAAGTCAAAAAAGGATCAATCCGTGGGTGAAGTGCTTTCTGCATCAGGCACAACATACGAGAGAGTTTTGCGCCCATTTCTAACTGGTGTATTTCTTGCAGACCCCAATAGCGTTGATGCACGTTACGGTGTCTCCATTATTAGATCGTTTATAAATGGTGTACCAGGTTTGCCCCGAATGGGTGTTGGCCAACTTCCAGGAGCCCTTGCAAAGAGAGTGAAAAACCTTGCGCTGA
>CANIBB010000144.1:0-3166 GCA_947465575.1 Actinomycetota bacterium
TCGCGCGGCACAGTAAAAGCTAAATCTGGAGAGTCGCTAATCACCGAAGCCATGATCGGCGGAGCCCTCGGTTCACGGGCAACTTTGGTGCAATTTTCTTCGGCATTCTGTACACCCTGCAGGGCAACCCGTGTTCTCCTTGAAAATATCGTGAGCGGTATAGATGACGTTTATTATGTCGAAGTCGATGCTGAAGCTTCATTAGATCTAGTTCGGTCGTTAAATATATTAAGTACTCCAACAACCCTCATTCTTAATTCACGGGGCATGGAAGTAGGCCGGGCTATTGGCGCGCCTAAAAGAGAGCAAGTTATGGCTGCACTTGCGGCTATACGCAAATAGTTCGCAACTGGCTTATTTCTCTCACATTCTTTACGATATGCAGGTGTCTTTAGCCAGCAATTTCACCAAGCGCCGAGTGATTGATTTCGGACGCCTTGCTGGCTCTTTGTGTCGAATGTAATTGTTGTAATTTAAAAAACAATTATCCATTCATCGACCAAAGGAAAATATTATGTCGCAGTTTTTAGCAGAAAAAACAAATGCAGTTTCAATTGATGCCAGAGGAGCTCGCTTCTCTGCAGTTCTTACAACAATAGTTTTGGCAGTTGGACTTGTCACTACAAATCTTTGGATTCTTATCGCCCAAGGAATTGTTTTTGCAGTTGGCGCATTAAAGGGGCCACAGTTCACCCCGTACGCATATATTTTTCGTTGGGTAATTAAGCCACGGTTAAAAGGTGCTGCAGTTCTCGAAGATGTTCGCCCACCTCAGTTTGCTCAAAGCGTAGGTTTAATCTTTGCCCTGGCAGCCATTGTCGGTGCTATTACTGGCATCGCACCACTTTTCACAGTTGCAGTTAGCTTTGCCCTCGCTGCCGCCTTCTTAAACGCAGCTTTTAGCTTCTGCTTAGGCTGCGAACTCTATTTATTGCTTCTTCGCGTAAGATCGGCACATGGCTGAAAAACACGAGCTCCACGAAAAGGGTTTACGACTTACCCCTCAGCGTGAGCTTGTTCTATCGGCCGTCCGCGAACTTGGACACTCAACCCCTGAAGAGATCGCCGAAAAGGTACGCCTGACGCACCCAGGCATAAACCTTTCAACGGTGTATCGCAATTTAGAGACTTTAGAAAACGTCGGCTTAGTCGTGCACACGCATTTGGGTCACGGTGGAGCTACCTATCACGCAGCTGAAGTGTTGAGTCACTTACATTTGGTCTGCGGAAACTGTGGATCAATAGGCGATGCACCAATTGATGTTGCAGCTAACTTTGTTAACTCCCTCGCCGATGAATATGGTTTTAAAACCGATGTCACGCACTTCGCCGTTTATGGAACGTGCACTGCTTGCCAATGAGCGCCGTACTGGTTGAAAACGGGGTAGATAAGGGCGCTATCTGGCACTTTGGTGAACCCGTTAAAGAGCAACGCGCCCTTGAAGCTGGCACTGCCTGGGCCGATCTTTCACACTTACATATCATTGCTGTAAGCGGAGAAGATCGCTTGAAGTGGCTGCATGATTTAACCACTCAATTCCTCAATGATTTAGGCGTAGGAATCTGGAAACCCGCAATGATTTTAGATCCACAGGGACATATCGAGTATCAATTTAACTTAGTTGATGATGGAACAACGACATGGCTTGTATTAGATCCGGGATATAGCGAGACACTTCTTCAGTATTTAACCAAGATGAAATTCATGTTACGCGTGGATGTTCGGGATGCAACGGCAGAGTTTGCAGTGTTGCGTGCACCCGGCACTGCCACTGATATCGGTGGTCCATTTGCTTTAGTGCCTCGAAGTGAAGTTGCACAGATGAGTGCAACGTTTAACGCCGTTGCAACCCAGGTTGGTACATGGGCACTCGATGCCGAACGTGTTGCAGCCCATCGCCCACGAATTGGTTTTGAAACCGATCATAAATCGATTCCGAATGAAATCGGTGTACTCAATGGCGCCGTCCATATGAATAAGGGCTGTTATCGGGGCCAGGAAACTGTGGCGAAGATTTTCAATTTAGGAAATCCTCCTCGCAGATTAGTAATGCTGCACTTAGATGGAAGCGATGCGGCATTTCCTGCGACCGGGACGAAAATCGAAAATGATGGCGTCGTGGTCGGTTTTATTGGCACAGTTGCCAGACACCACGAATTAGGCACAATCGCTCTTGCCATCGTTAAGCGGAATACACCAATTGATGCCACTCTGACCGTAGATGGAGTTCCTGCCTCACAGCACTCCATTCTTTGAGCACGATAGGCTCTGCATATGGAGCTTCTTACTTCAGTAATCCTTGGCCTTGTCGCTATAGCACTAGGTATAACTCTTATCATTTACGCATTTCTTGGTCGCCAATCGCAGGCGCGACGCTCAACTAAATTTAGAGGACGCCCATAAATGGTTTTTACAATCCCTGAAGGCCTACATCCTGATTTAAATCCACTAGCCTGGATGGTTGGAACATGGCGCGGTAAAGGCCGAGGTGAGTATCCAACGATTGAACCATTTGAATTTGCGCAAGAAGTTGTCTTTAATCACGATGGACGTCCTTTTTTAAACTATTACTCACGTTCATGGATTTTAGATAGTGAGGGCGAAATTCTGCGCCCTGGCGGCTCTGAAACTGGTTTCTGGCGACCAAAGCCCAATAATGTTTTAGAGGTAGTTATGTCCCACAACACTGGAATTACTGAGGGTTGGGTTGGAACATTTGATGGCCCAAAGATTCAATTAGTTTTAGATCAGGGATATTCAGCCCCGACGGCAAAGATTGTTACCGCAGGTGTTCGTTTGTACGGTCTAGTCGCAGGAGAACTTTTCTTTGCATACGATATGGCCGCCGAAGGACAAGAGCTACAGGCACATATCTGGTCATCACTCGAACGTCAGAGCGAATAATTGATTCCTCTTGGCGTGGGCGAAGTACTTGCAGAGTTAATTCGAAATGATGTCGTTGAGTCCAGTCACGTTGGCCACTTTGTTGCCCTAGATAGTGATGGATCAATTCTCTTTCATAAAGGCGATCCCACACAGCTGATTTATCCGCGCTCGTCCTATAAATCTATTTTGGCATCTGCCATGGTGCGAAGCGGAGTTACATTAGAGCCACGTTTATTAGCACTCACATGTGCATCTCACTCTGGCCTTGCAATGCACCAA
>CANIBB010000145.1:0-3159 GCA_947465575.1 Actinomycetota bacterium
GGAATACGGATTGTGCGGGCCTGGTCTGCCATCGCACGAGTAATCGCCTGACGAATCCACCATGTCGCATACGTCGAGAACTTATAACCCTTTGTGTAGTCGAACTTCTCAACTGCGCGGATCAAACCTAAATTTCCCTCTTGAATTAAGTCAAGGAAAAGCATTCCGCGGCCGGTGTATCGCTTAGCAAGAGATACAACGAGGCGAAGGTTAGCCTCGAGCAAGTGGTTCTTTGCGCGCTTGCCATCTTCAACGAGCCATTCGAGCTCGCGCTTTAACTTCTTTTCCATCTTCTTTTCGTTCTTCAATTTTGATTCGGCAAATAGACCGACTTCAACGCGTGTTGCTAGCTCAACTTCGAGCTCAGCATTAAGAAGTGCTACACGACCAATCTGCTTTAAGTAATCCTTAACTGGGTCGGCAGTTGCACCGGCAGTCATGACCGTTTGCTCAGGTGGTAAGTACTTAATTTCGCGCTGTACAACCTTCATTTTTTCAATGAAGTAGTTGAGTAAATCTTCAAGATTCTTTAATGAGCCAATAGTTACCGCTTCGGCCGCTGTTTTCGCTGATTTTTCAGTAAAAGTCTTCATTTCAAACTGCTGTTGAATCTGCTTGTATGTGAGCGCCTTAGATTCAGCCTCTGCGATTCCATAACGTGTAGGAGTAGCGGCGTTATTGATCTTTGAGTTAATAGCTTCAATGACGATATTAACGTTTCGCAAATCCTTCTTTAGCTTTTCGCGCTCGTTCTTATCTTCCTCTTCATCATCGGCTTCAGAATCTGCCAAAGTAAATGAGCCCTTAGCCTTACTTGATTCATCAGAGAGAGTAACTACTCGAACCTTGTCCTCTGCTTCGGCGTCAACTAGTTCAACGGCTTCGGCGATAAGTGTTTCAACATCTTCAAGCTCTACCTCTTCAAGCTCTACTTCTTCTCCATCAATGCTTACTATCGCAGATTTTCCAGCCTTAGCCGCAGCCACAACAGGTGCTGGCTTTGGTTCAATAAGTGCATAATCTGCCTTCTTTAATATCCGTGCAGGTGTTCCAAGACCGGCTTTGCGAAGTTTTTCAATTATGTTTGGGATCTCAATGGCTAATGCACGAGCCTCATCAACTAAATCTTTATCAAGCTTCTTTGGAATACGGTTAATAGATGTAACTCCACGAAGTTCGAGCTCAGCTAAAATCTCATTGTTGCGGGTAACGGCATGCTTGGCATCGACTATCGCTTGAACATCTTTTGCCGTTAAATCTTTCTTCAGTTCAATCTTGACAGGTTTTGCAACGGCCTTCTTTACAGGCGCAGCCTTTTTCGCAACTGCCTTTTTCGCAACTGCCTTTTTCGCTGGCGCTGCCTTTTTCGCAACAGCTTTCTTCGCCGGCGCTGCTTTTTTAACTGCAGCTTTCTTTACAGGCGCGCTTTTTTTCGCAGCGTTCTTCTTGTTACCCTTATTTTTGAGCGCACTAAATACAGCCACAATCGTCCTTTGGTTTTATCAGCGATGCGCTGAAGCGATGTCTATATTATAATTTATCCACAGGGGTAAATGCACATCGAAAACACCGGTTTTAATCGATTAAGAGAGTGCGAGCGCCTCTCGGATGACATTTCCCACGGATTCAACCTCAACGAGGAAGCCATCATGGCCAAAAGGTGATGAAATCGTTACTAAAGGGGCGGCAAATGGGGCAAGCTCGGCGATCTCAGCCTGCAGGCGCACGGGAAAGAGCCGATCTGTATCGATAGAGACTACGACTACGGGGATTTGGATTCCAGCCAAGGCCGCTGCAACTCCCCCTCGATCTCGACCAATATCGTGGCTATTCATCGCCTCGGTCAGAGCGATATAGGTATTTGCATCAAATCGAGCGGAAAGTTTGTCGGCTTGATGATCTAAATAGGATTCAACGGCAAATCGACCGGTGTCATCTCCCTGAAGCTCACGTCCAAAGCGCACATCCATCTCGGCCTCAGTGCGATAGGTCAGATGGGCTATCCGCCTGGCGATTCCCATTCCCTCAATTGGACCTAGCGCCTTGTCGTAGTAATCCCCGCCGTAATAATTGGGATCTGATTTTATCGCCCGAATCTGAATCGACGATGTTCCAATTTGATCCCCCGTTGCAACCGCCGATGAACCGATTGTGCAGATAGCTCCGACGCGATCTGGCAGCTGCACCGCCCATTCAAGAGAGCGCATTCCACCAAGTGAGGGTCCAACGGCCAGGCGGTATTTCTTAACTCCTAAGGCATCGGTAAAGGCCACTTCAGCTGCGACCATGTCTCGAATCGTCACCGATGGAAAGCGAGAGCCATAGCGCATGCCATCGGGTGCCATCGATGATGGCCCCGTTGTACCTTGGCATCCGCCAATCACATTCGGACACACTACAAAATACTTATCTGTATCAAATGGCAGTCCAGGGCCTACCATCGATGGCCACCAACCAGTCACATCCGACCAGCCGGTCAAAGCATGATTAACTAAAATCGCATTATCTTTGTCGGCATTTAATACGCCCCAACTGTGATAGGCGATAGTGACATCTTCTAACGTTTCGCCATCTTCTAGAAGTAAGTCACCGATATTTATAAAAAGGCGATCACCGGGTGCATGGGTTTCAAGCCATGCCCCGGTAACCGACGCCTTTGTTTGACTCATTACTTAGCTGCTGCGAACCCATCGCTGAGATCGGCCTTGATATCTTCGATGTCTTCAAGGCCAACCGATAGGCGAATCAAGCCAGGATTAACTCCGGCATTGAGTAGCTCTTCAGCAGATAGCTGCGAATGCGTCGTTGAAGCTGGGTGAATGACTAGGGATCGCACATCGCCAATGTTGGCAACGTGAGAGTGCAGTGTCAGCGCTTCAACAAACTTCTTGCCCGCTTCGATTCCGCCCTTGATTTCAAAGGAGAGAACTGAGCCCGAGCCCTTAGGCGCATATTTAGTAGCTAGTGCGTTGTATGGAGAGTTGGGCAGCCACGAGTAGTTCACTTTCTCTACTTGTGGATGAGCTGCAAGCCATGTTGCAACTGCCTTAGCGTTTTCTAAATGTTGCTTCATGCGAAGCGTCAACGTCTCGAGACCTTGTGCAAGTAGCCAAGCATTAAATGGGCTAACTGCCGCTCCAATATCGCGAAGCAATGTCA
>CANIBB010000146.1:0-3146 GCA_947465575.1 Actinomycetota bacterium
ATGCGTTTTTGTTCAGATAATGGCGTTGAGGTTTTGATTACAAATAATCCGTCATTTGCACGCAAGGTGCTCGGGTATCATTAGCAAGTGAGTACATATGCATATCTCGGCCCAAAGGGAACATTTACCGAAGCGGCGCTAAAAAAGATCACTTCATCAAATGACTCCCTGATTCCATATGCAAATGTAACTGCCGCCCTTGATGCAGTTCGCGTTGGGAAGGCACACTTTGCATTAGTTCCAATTGAGAACTCTGTCGAAGGCGTCGTGGCCAGAACTCTCGATGAGCTCGCAACAGGCACACCACTCTCAATCGTTGGCGAAGTAACGTTGCCAGTCTCTTTTGCCCTGATGGTCAAAGATGACTCAATTGATATTCGCCGTATTGCAACCCACCCACATGCAGAGGCCCAATGCCGTGCATATATCGCTGAGAACTATCCCACCGCCGAGTTAATTGCGACCGCATCTACGGCAGCAGCTGCAGAGGCGATAGGACGCGGAGAATTCGATGCAGCTATTGCCGCCCCAGTTGCCGCAGCTCATTATGGGCTTCGCGTTATCGCTGACAACATTGGCGACAACATTGGCGCTGTCACACGTTTTGTTTTGATCTCTAAGCCAGGTGCGCTACCAAAGGCCACGGGACTCGATCGCACCTCTTTGGCTGTTTTTATCGGCATCGATCATGCCGGTGCTTTGCTAGATATCTTGAACGAGTTCGCTAAGCGTGAAGTAAACCTAACTTTCATTCAAAGCCGCCCAACAGGCCTAGAGCTCGGTCACTACCATTTCATTATTGATGCAGAGGGTCACTCCACTGATGCTCCAGTAAAGGAGACGATCGAAGCCCTACGCGCAATATGTCAAGATATCCGCTTCTTGGGTTCATATCCGCGGGAAAAGATAAGTAAATGATCGACATAAAATTCTTGCGCGACAATCCTGACGCAGTTCGGGCATCGCAAAAAGGGCGCGGTGAAGATGCAACTATCGTTGATCAAGTATTAATTAGTGATGAAGCGCGGCGTGCGGCAATAAATGAATTCGAAGCCTTGCGCGCCGAGCAAAACACATTATCTAAGGCTGTTGCTGGCGCACAAGGAGAAGAAAAGAAAGCTTTACTTGAAAACTCTAAAGCTCTGGCAACTAAAGTTAAAGAGGCTGACGGCAAGCGTGCAGAGCTTGAGGATGTAACTAAGAAACTCGTTATGCAGTTATCAAATATTTTAGATCCCGCTGCGCCAATCGGCAAAGAGGAAGACTTTGTAGTTATTGAGCACGTTGGCACCCCTCGCACATTTGATTTCGAAGCTAAAGACCATGTCGAGCTTGGGAAGCTTCTTGGAGCGATAGATACAGAGCGCGGTGCAAAGGTTGCGGGTTCTCGCTCATATTATTTAACTGGTTCTGGTGCGATGCTTGAATTTGCTCTAGTTAACTACGCCATCGCTTCAGCTTTGAAAGCCGGCTTTACTCCAGTCATACCACCTGTTTTGGTGAACCCGCCCGCAATGGAGGGCACTGGCTTTCTAGGACAAGCGGCAGAAAATGTTTACCATCTTGAAAAAGATGATGTCTATTTAGTTGGAACAAGCGAAGTCCCTTTAGCGGCATTTCATATGGATGAGGTACTACCGGTTGAAAAACTACCATTGCGCTACGCCGGTTACTCATCATGTTTTCGTCGTGAAGCAGGAACCTATGGCAAAGACACTCGCGGAATCATTCGCGTTCACCAATTTGATAAAGTTGAAATGTTTTCCTTCTGTCATCCAGATCAAGCCAAGGAAGAACACAAGCGTCTATTGCAATGGGAGAAGGATTTTCTCAATGCCATGGAGATCCCATACCGTGTTATCGATGTTGCATCAGGGGATCTCGGGTCAAGTGCTAACCGAAAGTTTGATATTGAGGCCTGGATACCTACACAAAAGGCCTATCGAGAAGTTACAAGTACCTCTAACTGCACCGAGTTTCAAGCTCGCCGATTAAATATTCGCTTTAAAGATGCAGATGGCACGAAAACTGTAGCGACTTTGAATGGAACATTAGTGGCGATCCCACGCATGATTGTTGCAATTTTAGAGAACCACCAAAACGCAGACGGATCAGTAAATATTCCAAAAGCGTTACAGCCATTTCTGGGTGCAGAGCGATTTGAGTTGGTGTGAGTAAGCGCCCAAAATTAATTGCAACTGATTTAGATGGAACAATTGTTCAACATGATGGCACCATTTCAGCACGCACTATTGCAGCCTTTTCGAAGGCGCACTCACTGGGAGTTCATATATATTTTGTCACAGGCCGACCACCTCGTTGGATGAATGAAATCCGCGACGCATTTGGTTTCGGTGAGGCGATTTGTGGCAACGGCGCAATGCTCTATGACCTTAAAACAAGCTCGGTGACTGAAGAGTGGATGATTTCTAAAGAAGAGCAACATGAGATTGCACACCGTCTGCGCGCTGCCATTCCTCCAATTTCTTTCGCAATTGAATCACATGATTATTACCACCGCGAAAAGAGTTATGTTCCCCGCTGGGATGTTGGTTTGGACAATGTAGGAGTTGAAAGAATTGAAGATGCTATAAAAGGCCCTGCCTTTAAGATGCTGGCACGCTGTAGTGGTGGTGAATTCACATCGGATCAAATGTTAGAAATCGCTTTGCGTGAACTATCAGGACTCGTAACAGTTACACATTCAAACGCTAGAGAATCTTTATTGGAGATATCGGCCTTAGGTATTTCAAAAGGTCAGACTCTCGCGAAAGTTGCAACACGTTTAGGAATTGATGCCAGTGATTGCATCTCATTTGGCGATAACCCGAATGATTTCTCAATGTTGCAATGGTGTGGTCGCTCGTATGCAATGGCAGATGGCCACCCAGATGGAGCCAAATATGCAAGTGGTATTGCCGGCCCCCACGCAACCGATGGAGTAGCGATAATCATTGAAGAGTTATTGGATCTACCCGCCTAATCCCTCGCCGATTTTTGGATAGTGCTGACTTCAGGTAACCTCTCCCACGGAGGGCTCGCATAGCGGCCGAGTGCACCGGTCTTGAAAACCGGCAAACGAAAGTTTCGTGGGTTCAAATCCCACGCCCTCCGCCAGTTTTCTTTGTATGTGGCTGAGTTCATAG
>CANIBB010000147.1:0-3143 GCA_947465575.1 Actinomycetota bacterium
AAAGCTCCAGTAACTGGCGCCGATGCCAATAATGCGGGCGACTTCGAATTAGAACAGTACATTCACCTGCGCATGCTCAATGACGGTTTCCTCATAACGCCATTTCACAATATGGCGCTGATGTGCCCTGATACAACCGCTGCCGATGTGGATGCTCATACAAAAGCATTTCACTCTATGTGCGCCGAACTCGTTCAATAGCCTATTGACGAATTAATTAGAGATAGAGCAAACTTGCCCGATGAAACGTGCGTTTTCACTCACCATCTCGTTCTTGCTGATTTTCCTCGCAATATCTCCAATGAAGGCGAACGCTGCTGATTGGACGATGACAGAAGATGCAGGTGTTCATGTGAAAATGGGTATGAATGGCGTATCACCACATGTTGAACGATTAAATGGCGTTGATCGGGTATGGCGTTCTGATGGTCCTACTGGAACTGTCGCCAGTGATTGCAATGATGAGGGCGTTTGCACAAATGTTTCTCTAACGGGACGGCTGGGAAATGATTTTACCGTTATTACATTTTCAAACGGTTCCAAGCGTGCTTACTTTAAAGATATCGATGGGTCATACCAGCAGGTTTATTCCGCTCCTTGTAATGATGCAGGATGTACGAGTATCGGAACTAGAACGGCAACAACTCCAGATATGAAAGTGCCCGTTACTGCGAAAGCATGGGGCGTACCCGATCCAGTGCTTTTACCAGATGGGAAAGTGCGGATATATATTGTGGAAAGCCCAGTAGAAGGCAGATGTACAGAGAAAATTGCATCCTACATTTCGAATGATGGAATCACTTTCACCAAAGAATCAGGCTGGCGTTTTGAAAATGGTTATGTAGATACGGAAATCTTACGCGCAAAAAATGGTGATTATTTAATGATCATGTCAGACATTGCGTGCACCTCTAACAATCGGCAAATGCTTTTTCTGAGCACTTCAACAGATGGATTAAATTGGGCAACTCCGCAGATGCTCACCGGACCAGGAATAGAAGGTCTTGATCCCACTGGTTATGAAGTCTCACCGGGAGTCTTCCGAATTTATTACGCTCAAGGTGGTCCAAACCAGACTTATGTATTGAAGCGCGGCACTTTGAAGTACACGCCAGCGCCAGTTGTTACTGCCACCCCAACACCAACACCAACGCCTACTCCAACACCCACTGTAACGGCAACGCCTTCATCAACACCTGTACCTGCCGCTACTAAACCAATAGCCGTTGCAAAAAAGACAACCATTACCTGTATTAAAGGAAAAACAACCAAGAAGGTGACAGCAGTAAACCCTAAGTGTCCTAGCGGATACAAAAAGAAGGCTTAACTAACTGGGCTCTCACTGCTAGCCTGCTCCGCATGACTTACGACGTTAATAAAGTCCGCTCTCATTTTCCTTCACTCAATACCGGATTAGCGTTCTTCGATGGTCCGGGCGGAAGCCAAGTTCCAGTTGCAGTAGGTGCGGCGATGGCGGCAGCGATCACGATGCCAATCTCAAATCGCAGTACGACCACAGAGTCAGAAAAGAATGCCGATGAGATAGTTTCGCAATTTCGAAAAGCTGTGGCCGATTTGATCGATGTAGATCCAAACGGAGTCGTTTATGGCCGATCATGGACGCAACTTACCTACGACTTTTCTCGCACACTATCTAAGAACTGGTCGGCAGGGGATGAAATCGTTGTTTCGCGCTTAGATCACGACTCAAATATTCGTCCATGGATTCAAGCCGCCGAAGCCGTCGGTGCAACAGTGCGCTGGGCGGAGTTCGATCCAGCCACATCAGAATTAAGCATTGAAGCTGTTGAAGCGGTTTTAACAAATAAAACAAAGCTCGTAGCAATCACTGGTGCTGGAAACACTATTGGCACGCGTCCTGATTTGAAATCAATCGCCGCGGCCGTCCATAAAGTTGGTGCGCTATTTTACGTTGACGGTGTTCATCTAACTCCGCATGCTGCAATCAGTGTCAAAGATATCGGCGCAGATTTCTTTGGATTCTCTTTTTATAAATTAATGGGTCCCCATTGCGCGGTGCTTACGGCATCACCAGCTCTGCTTGATTCACTCAACAATGACAAGCTGCTGCCATCGACGAGTAATGTTCCTGAAAAGTTTGAATTCGGCACTCTGCCATACGAGATTATGGCTGGATGCACGGCAACGGTTAACTTCATCGCCGATTTGGCGCCAGGTTCTGGTACCACGCGCCGCGAAAAAATAGTCAACTCAATGAATGCCCTTGAAAAATATGAAGATGAGCTATTCATCTACATGGAGAGTGTGGTTAAGGCGCTGCCAGGGGTCACAATGCATGGACACGCCAAGCACCGTACGCCAACTATCTATTTTTCATTTGCAGGCCACGATAGCGTCGAAATCTATAAAGCGATGGCGGCAAAGAAAGTAAATCTTCCAGCTCATAATTTCTATGCCATTGAGGTATCGAGAAAACTTGGCTTAGGAGATGTCGGGGCTTTGCGGGCAGGCCTTGCGCCATATACAACGCGTGCCGATGTGGATCGGTTAGTTGCAGGCTTAACAGAGCTAGTGGGCAAATAATCCACAGATAAGGCACAAAGAATCCTGTGTGATTGCACAAAGGAGGGCTCTATTTTTACCTCATCCGCAAGAGTTTGTGGTGAATTGGAGGCAAAAATGAAACTATTACAGCGCAGCATTGCAGCCGCCACTTTGGCTGGCCTCTTTGCTCTTGCGGGTAATTCAGGTACTAAGGCGATTCCGGCAAAGCCAAAAAAACCTGTCCGACCTTAAATGGGGAGATAAAAGAAAAAGGAGCCAGTTCCCCTGGCTCCTTTTTTTGCGAACTTTAAAGCTTAACTAAAGCCCAGTGACTCGTAGAGTTTTAAGCCTTTTTCATTGTCAGCATCAACGTACAACATCGCGTCGCGGATACCTTTACTAAATAGATAGTTCATAGCCGCAATTGAAACTGCGCGACCGATTCCATGGCCCATGTAATCAGGGTTAACGCCCACGACATAAAGCTCACCGACTGGTTCTTGATTTACTAGGTCTCGGTGAATCTTTGTCCAGCAGGTACCGACCAGCTGATTATTTTCAACGGCCAAGAAAAAGCCCTTCGGATCAAACCACGGCTCGGCCATGCGATTTTCTAA
>CANIBB010000148.1:0-3134 GCA_947465575.1 Actinomycetota bacterium
ACCGATTCCAATAAAATGTACGCGCTTTCCGCTCAGAGTTTTCAATGGTGGTCTCATCGCTTAGCCATAGCAAACTCACCGAGGGCAACGATTTTTTCGGCTGCTGTCAGATCCAAATCCGAGCCATCTATAGGCGCCACAGCAGAGCGCGCTAAAAGTGCATCTATGTGAGTAGTTAAATATTCGGACGTGAACTGGGATTGTTCTAAAATTTCCGCGCGTCCGGATTCAACAAGGGAGCGAGCGTTAAAGTACTGCTCGCCATTTCCAACCGGCAGTGGCACAAAGAGAGCGTAACGACCAAGGGCACGAAATTCACTACAAGTAACGGCGCCACTTCTAGCAATAATCACATCACTAGCCAGATAAGCATCTGCCATTGAGTCGATGTAGGCAACTGGATGATAAGCACCTTGCGCTCTGGGAAGTGGATTAGCTCGTCCCACAGAGTGCATAATTGAAATTCCTCGTGATAAAAGGGGCTTTAGTGCAAGCTCTAACTGGGCATTAATTGCAACCGATCCCTGCGATCCACCCATGACTAAGAGTAAAGGCGAGTCTTTATCAAAACCCAAACGTCGCTTTGCAGATATGCGAGCGGCCTTAAAATCATTACGTGCAGCAACAAAGCCTTCGGCTACATCGCGCCGTAATGGCAAACCCGTAATGAGAGCATCTTTAAATTCACGAGAGTGAACAGGAATTGCCACGGCCAAATGGGGTGTCATTAAAGCTCCGATACGATTTGCCCACCCTGGTTTTGCATTTGCCTCGTGAATGAGGGTTGGGATTCCCGCGAGCCGCGCAGCCACATATGCAGGAGCACTCACATACCCACCAAAGCCAATTAATAGATCTGTATCACGCAGAATTATTTGCGATGCCTTCACGGCCCTTACCAAATCAATTGGTGCACGTAGCCACGACCAATGCGGCTTACGTGCAATGGAAACTTTTGGAATATGCGCTAACGTAAATCCAGCTCTTGGAATAATTGTGTTCTCAAGTCCGCTTTTTGTACCGATAAAAGTAATGACGTCTTCTGGATGCGCCTCTCTCCATTGACGAGCTACGGCAAGTGCCGGCTCTATGTGTCCGGCAGTTCCACCACCTGCAAAAACTATCGAAGCCATGTGTGCTCACTCTTTCTTAACTCTTGAAAGATTGCTGGATCACGGCGCGCGGCACCTATTACAAAGCCGATTCCCATATATGTCGCGATCAAGGCAGAGCCACCATAAGAGACCAGTGGCAATGTAACTCCCACTACTGGCAACACACTGAGGGTAGAACCAATATTGAGAATTGTTTGAATCGCCAGCCAACATCCAATCCCGGAGCAAACATAGCGAACCATAGGATCCTTAGCTCGGAGAGCGATTTTAAAGATAGAAAACAAGAGAATGCTTAGCAGTGCAATTGTTGAAACTGTTCCAAAAAGGCCAAGTTCTTCACCTATAACCGAGAAAATAAAATCAGTATGAGCCTCAGCCAAGTTGCCCCACTTTTGGCGGCTCGCTCCAAGACCAACTCCGAACAATCCCCCGCTGGCTAGGCCCAACAGACTGTGTGCTGGTTGCCAGCCAGTATTTTTATACTGTTCATCTGCGAATGGATTTAGAAGTACGACAAAGCGCTGCATGCGATAAGGCGCTGTAACAACGAGTGCGGCTATTCCAGCAAATCCAAATGTAACTAAGCCGGCAAATATTCCTAAACGAACCCCTGAAACCCATAACAGACCCGCCAATATGAAGGCAAAGACCGAGGCTGTTCCTAAGTCCTTACCCATCAGAACAAGCAGTATGCACAATGCAAATGCAGGTGCGATTAGGGTAATCACATTTGTTTGAACGGAGCCAGCTCGCTCTCTTTTGGCTAAAATAAAACCAGCCCAGAGAATCATGAAAAACTTTGCAATTTCACTAGGCTGAACATCAACAAAACCAAGACTGATCCAGTTGTGATTTCCATTGACACTTTTGCCAATAACTTGCACTACTGCGAGCATCACAACTGAAAAAACTACGCCAACACGAGCAATAAGTTTCCAACGCGCCAATGAAAACCTAGATAATACCCAGGCCATAGGTATGGAGAATACGAGAAAGATTATTTGTCGCAAAACAATTGCATACGTTGATCCCTTTGATTCAAGAGAGTGAATCGAAGAGGAAGAAAAGACCATAATCACGCCAAGAATACTCAAGCTTAATGTGCTTCCAATAAGCATGTAATAGAGATTGATGGGCTTTGAAAAGAAATTTACCCGATCTTTACTATTCATGGGCCACCAAATTTCTGACTGCAGCCGTAAATCGATCTCCCCTGTCGGCATATGAAATGAACTGATCCATCGAAGCACAAGCCGGAGCCATTAATACTGTATCTCCGGATGCTGCCAGCTCTTGTGCGGCTACAACCACCTTCTCCATTAATTCGTTGGAAACCTCACCCTTAGCAGATTTAGTATCTATTTTTATCAGTGGAGTTCTAGGAGCAAAACGCTTGAAGGCTGCTTCAATTAAATCACGATCCTCGCCAATGAGAATCACGGCTTTGATTCGATCTTTTGTTCGTTCAACCAATGCGTTCATATCGGCACCTTTAGCCAGACCGCCAGCGATCCAAATCACCGATAAATGCGAGAGAATCGAAGCCTGCGCCGCATGAGGATTTGTTGCCTTCGAATCATTAATCCAAGAAATCCCACCATCGCTATGAATTAGCTCAATGCGATGGCGACCAGGGTGAAATTCGATGAGTGCGCTTTGAATATCTGTGTATGAGACACCAACGCTTCTGGCAAGTCCGGCTGCAGCTAGAGCATTTGAAACGCTGTGCGGAAGCGTGGGTTGGATATCGGTTATTTCGGCGATCATCGACGCCTCTTGGGGATCGCTGACGAAAGCCCGATCGATTAATAGATTCTCAACGATTCCGAGCTCTCCAGGTCCTGGAGTGTTAAGTGAGAAAAATATCTTGCGTCCATCCCATCTGTTCGCCCCTTGAAGAATCGCATTATCTTCTCCATTAAGGATCGCAGTTTCAGCGTGATCCAACAGTGATAATTTCGCTTGGCAATAGGCTTTAAAACTGCCATGCCAATCCAAGTGATCATCTGCGATATTTAG
>CANIBB010000149.1:0-3128 GCA_947465575.1 Actinomycetota bacterium
CCACGTTCATGGGCAAGATCTACGAGGTCTCGAAGCTCTGCCTCTGATGTGAATGGTCCCGAGCGGAAACCTTTTCCTGGAGTGATTGCATTTCCAACTGTTATGAGAAGTTTCGTTACGGGTCCCAAAATGATCGCCAAGCCGTAGGCGACGATAATTCCATAGCGGGCATATTTATGGGGTTGTTGCTTGCCTAAGGTGCGTGGCCCAACGCCAACTACTACGTAAGAAAGTACGACCATAATTAAAACCGTCAATGCCATGGCCTGCGCCGATGGGTAGTTACGGAGCAGGATCGATGCAAGCAATACCGTGGCAGTAAATTCGCAAAGTTTGCGGACAAGTAAAATCACATTTAAATATCGTGCTGGTTGGGTGCTGTACTTGCGCAGCAACGCTCCCCCGCGCTTGCCCTCTAACTCTTCAACAACAATTCGGGAAATCGAAGTCAGCGCCGATTCGCTCGCGGCAAGAAAGCCGGCAAAAGCTAGGAGTGCGATGATGCTGATAATTGCAATGGGACTCATTGTGTTTTCTTCCAGTTTTCTACTATTTCTTCTTGCAGGGCAAACATCACGCGCTCTTCGGCCGGGTCGGCATGGTCGTAACCAATAATGTGTAATAAGCCATGGATTGCCAATATAAATATCTCATGCTCAACTGAATGACCTGCGCTCTTTGCTTGAACTGCGGCAAATGCTGGACTGATCATAATGTCGCCGAGAGTGACAATATCTTCTTCATTTTCTGGCATGTCCATTGGGAAGGAGAGAACATCAGTACTTCCTGGCTCATCCATCCACTTGATATGAAGTTCGGTCATGTAATCATCGTCGATGAAGCCAACATTTAAATCACACTCAGAATTGAGTTTGAGTACAGCCATTGCAAATGTAATCAGGGATGTTAGCTCGCTACTTGGAACTAACTGCCCTGAAGTATTGGTTATTTCGATGGCCATCTATTGTCGAATCGGGCGCAGTGATTGTCGCTGCTCATCAAAGCTGTCATAGGCTTTAACGATGTCACCGATTAATCGGTGTCGTACAACATCTTCGGCAGTTAATTCAAGAAATGCTATGTCATCGATATCACCCAAAATATCGCGAACCACCCTTAGACCAGAGTGTTGACCATTGGGTAAATCAATCTGTGTGACATCGCCTGTAATTACCATTTTCGATCCAAAGCCCAAACGCGTTAAGAACATCTTCATCTGCTCTGGTGTTGTGTTCTGAGCCTCATCCAAGATAATAAAGGCATCATTAAGTGAGCGCCCACGCATGTAGGCAAGAGGTGCAACCTCAATAACTCCTGATTGCATTAAACGCGGAACTGTCTCAATATCTATCATGTCGTGAAGGGCATCAAAAAGTGGCCGCAAGTAAGGATCGATCTTTTCACTTAATGTTCCTGGCAAGAAACCTAAATGCTCTCCTGCCTCTACCGCAGGGCGAGTTAATATTATTCGATTAACGCTTTTATGCTGCAGCGCAGAAATCGCCATCGCCATCGCTAAATACGTCTTTCCTGTGCCAGCCGGGCCAATTCCAAAAGTTATGGTGTGATCCTCGATCGCATCGACGTATCGCTTTTGATTGGCAGTCTTCGGGCGAATCGTGCGGCCGCGATTACTTAAAATATTGAGCGATAGGACTTCAGCGGGGTGATCAACAGGTATGTGCTCTAGCATTTCAATTGAGCGGTTTACGGCATCAACATTTAAGTGATTTCCAGATCTAATGACGACCATAAGCTCAGCGAAGAGATTTTCAAGGTTGGTGCAATCTAAATGCGGACCGCGCAAAGTAATTTCATTTCCACGAACTGTGATGTTGACTGAAGGAAATGCCGCCTCGATGGTACGTAAATTCTCATCGTGCGGGCCAATAAGTGCGACCATCGGAATGGCTATTGGTACGGTAATCAGTGTGCGCTCCATGTAGTGCTAAATCTATCTTTAACCGGGTGGCCATGCCAGCGAACGGCCGCCTAGAAGATGTAAATGGGCGTGAAAAACGCTCTGTCCAGCTTCGGCGCCGGTATTAAATACTTGCCGATAGCCGGTCAGACCTCTATCGGCGGCGATCTGAACGGCGGCGGTAAAGAGGTCGGCAAATATAGTCGGTGAGAGCGCAGCTAGCGCCCCGGCATTTTCTACGTGAATTGTAGGAATTATCAAGACATGCGTTGGTGCCTTCGGTGCGATGTCATTAAATGCAACGACATTCTCATTTCTAAAAACGATATCGGCGGGAATATCTCCCGTGATTATTTTACAAAAGAGACAGTTTGAGTCTAGGGCCACGCAATTACCATACCTTTAGAAGCGCAGAAAGGGCGGCGACTGCTGCGATTCCAGCGTGTGCCGAGCGCAGAATTGGTCGGCCCATCAGAGCAACTTTTGCACCGGCTTCTTTAAAAGCATCGATTTCAGTTGAGGTTAACCCGCCCTCAGGCCCAATAATTATTAAAAGGTGGGCAACATTATGCGAAGAAACGCACTCACTTAACTTTGTCTCGGTACTTTCATGAAAGGCGATAGCGAGGTCGCTGAGCTTAATCGCTTCACAAATCTGCTCGGTCGTTGCAATATCCGTTACCTCTGGAATACGTAATCTTCGTGATTGCTTACTCGCCTCACGAGCGGTAATTGAAAACTTGTCGGAAGCCTTACCGATACTGCGCGCAGCTGCCCACGGAACAATTCGATCAACACCTGCCTCAGTTAAAAGTTCAATCGCCTCTTTAGCGCGATCTCCCTTTGGAAGGGCCTGTACAACCGTAATGGTCGTTGGAAGCGCCTCTTGAAAACCACTGGCGAGAACTTCAACTTCCATTGATTTCTTCTTTATTGCAAAAGCCTTGACCTGACTCCATGCGCCACTGCCATCAGCCAGCATAAATATTTCGCCTGCACCCATTCGTAGAACACGAAGTGCATGCTGGGCATCTTCATTGTCGAACTCATAGATCTGTCCTACACGAGTTGGCAGTTCATCGACGAAGAAAAGGGTCAACATTATTTTGTAAATGCTCCCTTAATCTTGGAAAAGATTCCACCATCGTGGCTCTTAAGATGAGCATCTCCGGCCTTTTCACCCCGTAACTCTGCAAATTTCTTGAGC
>CANIBB010000150.1:0-3128 GCA_947465575.1 Actinomycetota bacterium
GGGCCGCTACTGCACCGCGTCCTAGAGCAACTCTTATCCGATGCTTATTGGGGCGACTTAGACCTGTTACTCATTGATCTTCCACCTGGCACGGGCGATCTTGCAATCTCACTTGGCCAATTGATTCCAACCTCAGAGATTCTAGTTGTAACGACACCTCAGGTGGCAGCAGCTGAAGTTGCCGAGCGCGCAGGCCGAATTGCGCATCAGATTCACCAACAAGTAGTCGGAGTTGTTGAGAATATGTCTGAATATATGGATCCAACTACTGGCGTACTTGTTTCACTATTTGGAAATGGTGGCGGAGAAGAGACTGCAAAGCGTTTGTCGCAATTAGTTGGAAGCGATGTTCCGCTATTGGGCAAAATTCCCTTCAGTGTTGATCTTCGCGAGGGTGGCGATGCCGGTGTTCCAGTTGTAATTTCAGATCCTGAATCAGCCAGTGCTGTCGAACTTTATGAAATAGCAGAAAAACTTATTAAGCGAAGCAAGTCTTTACTCGGAGTTCGCTTGGGAATCGTGCAGTAACTCGGAATTACTCAGTCTTAAGGGTACCTTTCTCTTATGAGTGGTGGCCAAGAAGTAGAAGGTGGACAACATATTCGGGACCGCCATACAGCGATCCCAGGAAGACCTGATCTCATTAGATTGAGCCTTGGAACGTTGGGCGTTGGCACCTCTGGGCCTTTGATTGCAATGAGCACAATGTCAATTCCAACCTTAATATTTTGGAGAAATTTAGGCGGCTCGTTGGTAACTCTTCCTTTTGCTCTGCGTCATCGAGCAAATCGAAATGGCGTTAAGTGGTCTGTCATTGCGGGGATACTTCTTGCAGCACATTTCCTTTGCTTTTTTCTAGCGATGCGCTGGACAACAGTTGCCGCTGGTACCGCACTCGTGGCACTTCAACCGATCTTTGCTGCAATCTTTGTAAAGATGAGCGGTGGACATATTCCATCTAAAGCCTGGTTTGGAATGGCCGTAAGCTTCTCTGGAGTATTACTGATCTCAGGAGTAGATCTAAATATCTCAGTACGTTCATTTATAGGTGACATTGCAGCGCTAATCTCGGCCGCCCTCGCCGCCCTATACATAATGGCTGGATCTAGAGCTCAGCGCACCGTAGAAACCACAACGTATACGACCATCTGTTACTTTATCTGCGCAATGACTGCGCTTCCTTTGGTGATTGTATCGGGCTACTCACTTATCAATTTCACCGCGCGAGAGTGGTGGATTCTTGCCGGATTGATTTTAGGTGCTCAAATTCTTGGACACACAATGTTTAATTCAACATTAAAGCGTGTCTCACCGGCAGTTGTTTCACTGATCATCTTCTTTGAAGTGCCTGTGAGTTCAGTGTTGGCATTGTGGTGGTTAGGTCAAAAACCACCTCTCGGAATCCTGCCTGGTATCGCACTGATATTAACTGGATGCGTGTTAGTTGTTACTCGAACGCGAAGTACGCAAGCGGAGATTACGCCGTGATCGATCTTCATACCCACACAAATAATAGCGATGGCACCGATAGCCCTCGCGAACTAGTAAATAAAGCGATTTCACTTGGCATGAGTGTTCTTGGAGTTACCGACCACGACACGACTCAGGGTTGGCAAGAGGCCATACAGACCGTGCGCGGAAATATTACTTTGGCACTAGGCAGTGAGATCTCATGCTTAACCGATGATGGAATCAGCGTGCATATGTTGGGACTGTTATTTGATGGCGGGCATAAAGAGATGCAGACCATGCTTGAAGAAACTCGGGATGGACGTTTACCCCGAATGCGGAAAATGATTGAAAAGATGCGAGCAGCAGGAATAGAGATTTCGATGGATGATGTTGAGGCTGCGCGTCCACCTGGAGCAACGCTAGGCCGACCGCATTTAGCCGATGCATTAGTCAATAAAGGAATAATCAAATCTCGCGACGAGGCATTTCAAGGAATGCTCAATAATGATTCAGTTTTCTACGTCTCACACGCAGCGCCAACCCCTGTGGAGGCAATTCGAATGATCGCACAAGCTGGGGGAGTTTCAGTTATCGCTCACCCATTTGCATCATTGCGGGGGCAGATTCTTCAAACGTCTGACTTTGCCGATTTAGTAGCTGCGGGCCTGCATGGCATCGAGGTAGATCACCGTGATCAAAACCCTGATGAGCGCGCAATACTGCGAAATATCGCCAATGAATTGGGTTTAGTAATAACTGGGGCAAGTGATTACCATGGTAACGGTAAACTAAATTCACTAGGTGAGTACGGGACCGCTCCTGAACAATGGGAAAAGTTAGAATCACTTGCCGATCAACGAAGGGTGGTTAGAGCATGAAAGTAGTTCAGATTAGTGCCATCACCTTTGCAATCCAATCTTTTGTAACTCTCTTTGTGATTATGGATCCGCCAGGTGCGACGCCTATATTCTTAGCTCTCGTTGCCCATAAGTCTCCCAAAGAGCGGCGTATTTTGGCGCTTAAAGCGGCGGCAGTTTCATTCTCTGTTATTACTCTCTTTGCATTATTTGGCCGTTTTATTCTCAGTTACCTCAACATCTCAATGGCCGCCCTTCAAGCTGCCGGAGCTTTACTTCTCTTACTTATCTCACTCGATTTATTAACAGGTGGTACCGGTGGAGGAAAGAGTGAGAGCTCTGATGCCAATATCGCTCTAGTTCCACTTGGCACACCACTTCTCGCCGGTCCTGGCGCCATTGTTGCAACGATGATCTTTGTTCAGAACGCCAACACCACACCAATGTATGTAGGTTTGATTGCTGCAGTCGTCGGGGTGCATATAGCAATTGCCGCCGTACTCATGGCCTCTACAACTATTTTAAAGGTTATTAAAGAGGCTGGAGTCACGTTGGTTGCTCGCATCGCTGGCTTATTACTTGCCGCTATTGCCGTTCAAATGCTTGTTGATGCGATCCGAGTATTCGTCGCTGCTTAGCTGTCTTTAAACTTCTTAGTCCGTGTTCGAGTGCGCTCTACTTTTTCCTTTGGAGGCGTGACCTTACGAGGTGCGACATCGCGACGTGGAGTTGAAGCGCCCTTGCTTTCTACGCGAACAACGGGTTTAGCCTTAACCATACGTCCAGTTGAACCTGTAGGAATATTGAGTACTTCAAAGA
>CANIBB010000151.1:0-3124 GCA_947465575.1 Actinomycetota bacterium
TCCATTGAACAAGAACCGCACTTGCCAGCTTTGCAGTTCCAGCGAACAGCTAAATCACCCATCTGTGTTGCTTGTACGCGATGAATTACATCGAGGACTACTTCGCCCTCGTTGGCCTCCACTTGAACATCTTGAAGTGCGCCATCAGTTGAATCACCACGCCAAATACGAAGATTAATCATGCGTGCCATTAGTTGGAACCGCCTTTCGCGATTTCTTCTTGTGTCATGTATTTCTCCAACTCATGAACATCAAAAAGGTCGAAGAGTTCTTTTGGAAGTGATGGAAGTGCTTGCTCGCGAACATTTACCTGAGTTCCATCAAAAGATGAGATGTGATTGAGTTGTCGCCACTTGTTATTCATTCCTGGGAAATCATCACGAGTGTGACCACCGCGTGATTCTTTGCGACGAATCGCTGACTTCGCAGTTGATTCGGCAACTAACAACATGTTGTCTAAATCAAAAGCTAAATGGAAGCCGGGATTAAATTTACGTCCCCCGCTTACTGAGACATTTGCACTGCGAACTCGAATCTCTGCAATCTTTGCGATCGCATCTTCTAATTCACTGGCTGTACGGATAATGCCAACCAAGTTATGGGCAACCTCTTGAAGCTCTGCATGCAGGGCGTAAGAGTTTTCACCACCGACGCGATCAAACGGTGCCTGAATCTTTGCTGCGGCAGCCTTTATCGCCGCATCGCTTACGGGGTTCTTTCCGTTGCTCTTTACGTACTCTGCCGCGCCTATTCCAGCGCGTCGACCAAAGACCAAGAGGTCGGTAAGTGAGTTGCCGCCTAAACGATTTGAGCCGTGCATTCCGCCTGCGACTTCACCTGCGGCAAAGAGCCCTGGCACTCCAATAGCTGCTGCAGTATCAGGTTCTACTTCTACTCCGCCCATGACGTAGTGACATGTTGGACCGACTTCCATCGGCTCTTTTGTAATATCAACACCGGCAAGTTCATAGAACTGGTGCCACATCGATGGAAGGCGTTTCTTAATAATCTCTGCAGATAAGCGCTTTGAGACATCTAGGAACACGCCACCGTGCTCGGTACCGCGTCCAGCTTTAACTTCACTGTTAATTGCGCGCGCAACTTCATCGCGTGGCAATAACTCTGGAGGACGGCGGTTGTTGTCTTGATCTGTATACCAACGATCGGCCTCTGCTTCATTGTCGGCGTAAATACTTTTAAATACATCAGGGATGTACTTAAACATAAAGCGCTCTCCAACAGAGTTAGTCAAAACTCCACCTTCACCACGCACTGATTCGGTAACTAAAATTCCGCGTACTGATGGCGGCCATACCATTCCAGTTGGATGGAACTGCAAGAACTCCATGTCAACTAAGTTTGCGCCGGCTTTAAGAGCTAATGCATGTCCGTCGCCAGTGCCTTCCCATGAGTTTGAAGTAATTTTAAAAGTCTTTCCAACTCCACCTGTTGCGATAATTACAGTTGGCGCTTCAAACAAAACCTCTGAGCCAGTTTCGCGCCAATAACCATAGGCGCCTGAAACTTTTCCGTTCTCTTTCAAAATATCGGTGATAGTTAGTTCGGCGAAGACTTTGATGTTGCTCTCCATCGATCCATACTGCTCTCCATCTTTTTGTTGGAGCGCAACAATCTTTTGTTGCATTGTGCGGATGAGTTCTAGTCCTGTGCGATCTCCAACGTGTGCAAGGCGTGGGTATTCATGACCACCGAAGTTGCGCTGTGAAATCTTTCCTTCTTTCGTGCGGTCAAAGAGTGCGCCCCAGGTCTCTAGCTCCCAAATGCGATCTGGTGCCTCTTTGGCGTGTAGCTCGGCCATGCGGAAATGATTGAGGAATTTGCCCCCTCGCATAGTGTCGCGAAAGTGAACCATCCAGTTGTCATTGTCGTTGACGTTACCCATCGATGCCGCAGCGCCACCTTCAGCCATAACTGTGTGGGCCTTACCAAAAAGGGATTTACAGATGATGGCAACACGTAAGCCCGCTTCGCGTGCTTCGACTGCGGCGCGTAAACCTGCTCCGCCTGCACCAATAACAAGTACGTCGTAAGAGTGACGCTCTAATTCGCTCATAATCAAATCCCTTTAGAAGAAGTAGAAGTTAGTGATTGCACCAGATGCAACCGCGCGGGTGTAAATATCGGCACTAGCAACTCCGAAGAGTGATATCCAAGCAAATGTTGGGTGTTTGTGATTTAACGCCGAAACAATTGTCCATGCTTTATAGCGCACTGGATGTTTTGAGAAGTGCTTTAAGCGACCGCCAAGTGTATGGCGACATGTGTGGCATGAGAGTGAATAGAACCACAACATCGTTGTCGAGAATAAGAATACGAGTGTTCCAACACTCATATGGCCCCACTCTTTGTCGCCATTTCTAAATGTCAGGATTGTGTCCCACGTTAAAATTACATTGAAAACCAGACCCGCGTAAAAGAACCAACGGTGACTATTTTGCAAGATAAGAGGTGCGCGAGTTTCACCGGTGTATTTTGTGTGAGGCTCGGCAACTGCACATGCAGGTGGTGACATCCAAAATGCACGGTAGTAAGCCTTGCGATAGTAGTAACACGTCATGCGAAAACCGAGTGGGAAGATCAAAATGAACAGCGCTGGCGAAATTCCAATACCGAAATACTTATTATTAAATGGTTGGCCAAATATTGATAGTGCGCTTCCCGGTTCACAGGATGTAGATAAACAAGGTGAATAGAACGGTGAGATTAAAGGCTCTGCGAAATAGTATTTATTTTCAAAGGCTCGAAGCGTCGCATATATGACGAATGAGAAGAGAACTCCGAAAGTTATAGCTGGCTGTAACCACCATTTATCGGTGCGCAGAGTGCGCTCTTTAATCTTCGCTCTACTTGGTGAAAAGACACCTGACATTGCTAGCCCCCAGCCTTATTGATTTGGGTAAATCACTAGGGGTTAGTGTCCTCTTGCCGAGAAAATACGGCCATTAAAATCCACGCTTAATGGCTATGAACTCAGCCACATACAAAGAAAACTGGCGGAGGGCGTGGGATTTGAACCCACGAAACTTTCGTTTGCCGGTTTTCAAGACCGGTGCACTCGGCCGCTATGCGAGCCCTCCGTGGGAGAGGTTACCTGAAGTCAGCA
>CANIBB010000152.1:0-3065 GCA_947465575.1 Actinomycetota bacterium
CGATTAACGCCGGCTTTGGATCTGCCGGAGAGCGCTGCATGGCGATCTCTGCAATCGTTGCTGTTGAACCAATTGCATCTTCCTTAGTTGAGCGAATTACTTCTCGAATGACAAAGATTAAAACCGGTGATGGAACACAGGGCTCTGACATGGGCCCACTTGTAACCAAAGTTCACCGCGACAAAGTTGCCTCTTATATTGAAGCTGGCGCAAAAGCCGGTGCAACGCTTGTCGTTGACGGCCGCGCGCTAGAGGTCGCCGGAGATGGATTCTGGCTTGGGCCAACCTTGTTTGACAATGTAACTCCAGAGATGTCTATATATAAGGAAGAAATCTTCGGACCAGTCCTCAGCATCATTCGCGTTCATTCGTATGATGAAGCCCTCGCCCTTGTTAATAGCCATGAATATGGCAACGGCACTGCAATCTTTACTAATGATGGCGGCGCAGCTCGTAGATTCCAAAACGAAGTTGAAGTTGGCATGGTCGGAATCAACGTTCCAATTCCAGTTCCAATGGCTTACTTCTCATTCGGCGGATGGAAGAACTCATTATTCGGAGATTCGCATGCACACGGTACTGAAGGAGTTCACTTCTTTACTCGCGGCAAAGTGGTTACCAGCCGCTGGTTAGATCCAAGCCACGGTGGAATCAACTTAGGATTCCCGCAAAACACTTAATTCGTAAAAGCCACATAAACTTCATCTATGAATGGCTCGCTAGCGTTAGTCGGCTCTGGTGAATACCTGCCTGCTATGGCGTCCTTCGAGAAATCACTAGTTGATGATGGGGTTAAGAACGGTAAGCAAGCAAAGTACATACAAATTCCAACGGCAGCTGGCCGTGAAAGTACAGAGCGCATGAGCTATTGGGAAAACCTTGGTAAAAAGCAAGGAGATTTAATTGGGGTCGAATCAATTTTTCTACCAATCTTTAACCGTGAAGATGCTAACAATCCTGATTTGGCACAACAAATAGCAGATAGCGCACTGATGTATTTATCAGGCGGTGATCCACATTATTTGGCAGAGACGTTAATGGGCACCCTGGTGTGGGATGCAATCGTAGAAAACTGGCAAAGTGGTGCATCTTTGGCAGGTTGTAGTGCAGGTGCGATGGTCTTAAGTTCACATATTCCAAACTTTCGATTGCTGAAAGGCTCAGCTACAACTGGCCTAAACTTGCTTCCAGAAATCCGCGTAATTCCACATTTCAACAAGTTCTTTAAGTGGATTCCAGAGAGCGCTGCAAAACTCTTGCTTCATGTACCAGATGGATCAATTCTTATAGGGGTAGATGAATTAACGGCAATAGTTAAGCGAAGCGGCGATGATGATTGGGTCGTGTTCGGGGAGGCAAAAGTCCACGTCCTCAATGGATTGCCCGATCAACAGTTAATTGATGGCGAGCGAATTCACTTGAGCCAATCCGGTGATTAGGATTTAGCTAACATTCTTAATTAAGAAATCAGCGTGTTTGCAAAGATCTGCCATGCTAAAGCCGACTTCGCAATTAATGAGAGTGTGATGTAAGTGCGCTCTCCCTGCAAATACTCACTCCACTTACCAACTTTTTTATACTGAAGCCATTGCACGAGTGCGAAAGAGTTGAAGAAGAGGAATATTGTAAAGACGATTCCATAAACAAAAGCTGGAGCCGAAGTGTCGCCCACTCCACCAATAGAGAAGACGTAGAAGGAAAGAACTACCCATGGGACGATTCCTGTAATGCAACCGAAAATGAATGGTAACCAGCCGCCGTTTCCAGGTGTTTCATATTTTTCCTGTAACCAGCCGAAAAGAATCATTGATGCGTTGACACCGAATATGGAAATAATTGCCGAAATCTCCGAAACTCCAGTTACTTGAGCGATCAGAACTATCATTACAGAGGAGCTAACAGAGTATTCAACCCATCGGAAATAATTTCGTTGTTGAGCTAATCCCGCGCTATATCGCCCAAAGAACTGAGGGCTAGCGACAATGAAGTGGGCAAGGGCAGAGAGCCCCAAGAAAATCGCAACTGCTAATCCAACGGGAGTCTCAAAGAGGGTTACTGGTTCTGCAAATGTGGATCCCGGGGGACCTGCCATATATGTTGCTGTGATTGGCAGTGAGAAGTCATTACTCAATGCAAGAACTGCGATCATCTGTACAAGATGAAGAGTTCCAGCGAAAATATTTACTGTGCGCAGACGATGTATAGAAGTAGCTTTGGCCATGAATTTAGGCTATCTGAGCCTGTCAAAATTGGCTCGTTAGAACATGATTTCGCCATATCCACTGCCAAAGGTAGAATATCCACGTGCGGCCGACGGATTGGCCTCAGTAACACCCAAATCGTTGGATAGAGGCAAGGCCTTCTAGTGGCTGGCTTCCTAAGGAAAGTAGTTTTCGTGGCCAAGACCCAAGCACACCTAAAAGACCTGCCAGTAAAAAAGCGCGAGAACCTTCGTAACGTCGCGATCATCGCCCACGTTGACCACGGTAAAACAACTCTCGTTGATGCAATGCTGTGGCAGTCCGGTGCATTTGCCGCGTACAAGAAGCAGGGCGAAGGCCAAGAGCGCATGATGGATTCAATGGATCTAGAGCGCGAAAAGGGAATTACGATTCTTGCTAAGAACACCGCAGTTAAGCGCGGCGACACAATCGTTAACATTATTGATACTCCAGGCCACGCCGATTTTGGTGGCGAAGTAGAGCGCGGACTTGAAATGGTCGATGGCGTTATCTTGTTAGTGGATGCATCAGAAGGTCCATTGCCACAGACTCGTTTCGTTTTGCGCAAAGCCCTTGAGAAGAACCTTCCAGTTATCTTGCTTATTAATAAGGTAGACCGTTCAGATTCACGTATCGCAGAAGTTGTCGATGAGACCTACGAATTATTCTTAGATTTAGATGCCAATGAATCTCAGATTGAATTTCCTGTTGTCTACGCATCTGCAAAAGCTGGCCGTGCATCACTTACGCGCCCAGCAGATGGCGGAATGCCAGAGGAAGAAAACCTCGACGTTCTATTCGACACAATCTTTAGCGCAATGCCAGCACCTGAGTATCCCGAAG
>CANIBB010000153.1:0-3020 GCA_947465575.1 Actinomycetota bacterium
GACATAGAAGCCAAATGCACATCACTCTTTATGCTCTGGTAGACATAGTCAAAACTTTCAGGGGATAGAACCGATCCAGTCGATGCAATTGTTTTAATGCTTGAGAGGTCATGAGTTTGGACTGGCGTTAAGCCCTCCTTATGCGTTGAATCAATGAACTTCGCAGATAGTCCTAGGAAATCTAATTTCTCTTCCTGGGCAATATCAAAGACGCGAGATGGTGTTGGGAACATTGGCGCACCATCGAACAAGACGATAGTGGCACCTCGACCAAGGGCCATGGCTAGCCAGTTCCACATCATCCAGCCGCACGTAGTGAAGTAAAATATTTTTTCTGTGGCATGGAGTTCAAGTTGGTATAACAACTCAGCCGTAGCTTTAAGCATGACTCCTGCACCACTATGGATAATGCACTTAGGTTTGCCAGTTGTACCCGATGAGAAAAGAATAAAACCTGGGTGATCAAATGGCAGGGGAGTAAAGTCCAGTGGCGCACCCATAAATGGTTCTATCCACGATGCGAACTCACTAACACGCACAGTTTTAGTCAGTGTCGGTAGAAGTTTTTCAATCTCAGGGATTTTTGGCGTGCAGTCAAAAAACTTACCGTTGTATTGATACGAATCAGCGGCCAACAACATTGTGGGTTCAACTTGGCCAAAGCGATCCTGCACAGCCCCTGGAGCAAAATCAGGTGATGCCGTTGAAACAATCGCCCCGATGCTTAAAGCACCGAGGGCGTAAATGATTGTTTCAGTAACGTTTGGAACCCACGCAACAACACGATCGCCTTTAACGACGCCGGCTGCCTTCATTGCAGCAGTCGTTGCACCCACTTGGGCGCGAAGTTGGCCCCATGTCGTCTCAGTTCGCCTTCCATCTTCAAGAATTGAAACAATCGCAACATCGCCATCTCTGCCTTTTGACAAGAGATTTTCGGCAACATTTAAAGTCGCATCACTAAAAAATCGCGCAGAGACAAAATCCTTGCCAGGTGAGTAGAACTGGGATCCTTTATTACCAATTATCGCTGCGTCATCCCATGCCCTTGACCAAAATAGGCCCGGATTCTCAATAGACCACTTGTGTAATTCGGAATATGAATTCAAACCGAGATCTGCTTGTAAGCGAGCAACTGCAGTGCCGCTCGTACCGTGTGGTTGCCAGAGCAGAGTGCTCATTGAGATTTCTTAGTAATGGCTCGCAAGCGAAGGCGGTAATAAGCCCCAGATAAACCGCCTGGTGCGAACATAACTACGAAGATAAAGAGCAGACCTAAGACAAATGCCGGTTCGGCAATTGGCCCCCCGATCCACTTAGGGATTGTTTTAAATGCATCTTGCTGTGTTAAATCCTGCATGCGTGTTGTTGCAATCGAGTAAAAGATTCCACCAATAACCGCACCCCAACGCGTGACCGCACCACCAAGAACCACCATAAGCAAGAGGCTGATTGTGACGCCGGCATCGGCAAAGCGAGGAGCGGCACTTCCTGCGGCAATCAACATAACAGTTCCAAGGAGTGCTGCAAGGGCAGCGCTGATAACAAAGGCCAAGAGCTTGTAGCGTTGAGTATTTAGACCTAAGACTTGCACGCGCAGTTCGTTATCGCGAAGGGCGGCAAATACACGACCTGCAGAGCTCTCGGTGACCCACCAGATTACAGCGTAAGTAAAGATGAGTGCGGCCAAAGCTGCCCAATAGATGAACTTAGTATTTGCAACACTTATGAAGAAACTTGGAATGCGATCGGCGTTGAGGGCAATTCCATTTTCTCCACCAGTTAAGTCAAAGAAGTTGCGTTGGATAATAACGTGGCCAGCTTCGCCAAATGCCAAAGTCACCATTGCAAATGTGATTCCAGTTGTGCGAAGCGACGCGGCGCCAACCAAGAGAGCAAGGAGCGCGCTAACGGCTATCGAAATAAGCGCTGCAAGCCACCAGACCACGACTTCATGATTAATTAAGATGCAGGTTACATACACACCGGTTGCAAAATAAAGGGCATGACCAAAGGATAAAAGTCCGGTGAAGCCAAAGAGCAGATCGTAAGTAAGAGCTAAACCGCCCCACAAAAAAGCTACTGCCATGGTCTGCTGTAACCCGGGTTGACTGAGGGGATTAGACCCGAGTATCGGTGCTAGAGCTAAAAGTGCAAGCAAGAGGCCAAGAAGAGGGCGCGAGTATTTCCAACGCAACATTATGCACGCACCTTTCCAAGTAGCCCTTGAGGTCTAATGAGCAGCACCACTGCCAGCAAGATTACGACGACAAAGTCACCAAGACCAGTCGCATAGTAATTTGCGAACTGGCGAATAACACCGATCATCATCGCCGCTAAGAAGCAACCCGGAACTGAGCCCATGCCTCCAATGACAACAACGATGAAACCATAAATGAGATACGTACCTGCGATGAGTGGTGAAACACCATTTGAGTAAACCGAAACCAAGACGCCACCAACACCGGCGGCAAAACCGCCAAGGAAAAACACGGTACTAAATGCTTTGCGCACATTTATTCCGAGGGCATTTACCATATTTCGGTTCTCGACACCGGCGCGAATAATCAGTCCAATTCGAGTGAATTTTAGAAGTGCCCAGTTACCCACTAATAGAAGAACTGCAGTAGCGATGTAGACAATTCGGTCGGCGGGAATCTTAGCTCCACCAATATCGATGGCCGTCAAAAACCACATTGGCGTTGGGAACATACGTAGATCATTGCCAAACCAGCCACCCAGAACTGCGCCGACCACGAGGGATACTCCGACGGTGACCAGGGCCTGATCAATATGGCGATCGTACAAACGAGTAATAAGTAACTGCTCGATCAGGAGAGCGAATAAACCGGCGGCCAAACCACCAACGATCATTGCCAGAATAAACTCGGGCATCGATGTTTCAAAGCCCATCTTGCTAGCAACCCAGAAACCAACAAATGCGCCAACAGTTAAGAAGCTGCCATGGGCGAAGTTAAGGACACCCATAAGGCCATAGATAAGGGATAGGCCAGAGGCGA